>DASYTU010000152.1:0-10515 GCA_036001925.1 Actinoplanes sp. | reverse complement strand
GCCAGGCGCAGCCGCATCAGCGGCAGCAGGCTCTGCCCGCCGGCCAGCACCTTGGCCTCGTCGCCGTGCTCGGCCAGCACGGACACCGCGTGGTCGACCGACTCGGCGCGTACGTAGTCGAAGGCTGCCGGATTCATTCCCCACCTCCCGCCGTCGTGGCGGTCTGCGGGCCGCCGTAGGCGATCGTCCCCTTCGGAGTGGCTCCGCCGCCGGCCCTGCCCTGCTGGATGGCCCGCCACACCCGTTCGGGCGAGCACGGCATCTCCACGTCGGACACGCCGAACTGGCGCACGGCGTCCACCACCGCGTTGACGACGGCCGGTGTCGACGCGATGGTGCCCGCTTCGCCGACGCCCTTGACGCCGAGCGGGTTCGTCGTCGCCGGTGTCTCGGTCCGGTCGGTGACGAACGCCGGGAGGTCGAGGGCGGTCGGCACCAGGTAGTCGACCATCGTGCCGGTGACCAGGTTCCCGTCGGCGTCGTACACCGCCTCCTCGAACAGTGCCTGCGCGATTCCCTGGGCCACACCGCCGTGCACCTGGCCCTCGACGATCATGGGGTTGACCACCTTGCCGACGTCGTCGACGGCGACGTACGACCGGATCTTGACCATCCCGGTCTCGGTGTCGACCTCGACCGCGCACAGGTGCGTCCCGTGCGGGAACGAGAACACCTCCGGGTCGAGGATGTGGTCGGCGGTCAGCACCGGCTGCATGCCGTCGGGCAGCGAATGTGCGGAGAACGCGCCGAAAGCGACCTCCTGGATCGACTTCTGCGCGCCCGGCGTGCCCTTCACCCGGAAGGCGCCGGCCTGGAACTCCACGTCGCCGGGGTCGACCTCCATCAGGTGGGAGGCGAGCGTCGCGGCCTTCTCGACGACCTTCTGCGCGGCCAACTGTACGGCGACCCCGCCGACCGCCAGCGACCGCGAACCGTACGTATCCAGGCCGAACGGCGCGGTGAGCGTGTCGCCGTGGATGACGTCCACGTCGTCGTAGGGCACACCCAAGGTGTCCGCGGCGATCTGGGCGAACGTGGTCTCGTGGCCCTGCCCGTGCGGCGATGTGCCCGTCACCACTTCGACGCGGCCGGTCGCCAGCACCCGTACGGTGGCGGACTCCCACCCGCCGGCGACGTACCCCTGCTCGCCCAGCCACCGGGACGGTGCCAGCCCGCACATCTCTGTGTAGGTCGACGTGCCGACGCCAAGCTGTACGACATCACGACGCTCCCTACGCTCCGCCTGCTCGCGGCGAAGCTCGTCGTAGCTGAACAGTTCGAGCGCCTTCTCGGTGGCGGCCTCGTAGTTGCCGGAGTCGTACGTGAGCCCGGAGACCGTCGCGTACGGGAACTCCTCATGCTTGATCCAGTTGCGACGGCGCAGCTCGATCGGGTCCATCGACAGCTCGGCGGCCAGCTCGTCCATGATCCGCTCGACGACGAACGTCGCCTCCGGCCGCCCAGCCCCGCGGTACGCGTCGGTCGGCGTCTTGTTCGTGAACACGCCCTGACACGTGAGGGTGTGCGCCTCGAACTTGTAGATGCCCGGGTACATGTAGCGACCCAGCAGCGGGATGGACGGCGTCAGCAGTTGCAGGTAGGCACCCATGTCGGCGGTGAGGTCGACCTTCAGCCCGAGGACCCGGCCGTCGCGGGTGGCGGTGAGCTCGACGTCCTGGATGACGTCGCGGCCGTGGATGGTGGCCTGGTAGTTCTCGCTGCGCGACTCGGTCCACTTGACCGGCTTGCCGAGCTTGCGGGCGACGACGAAGGCGATGACCTCCTCGGCGTACACGTCCAGTTTGGAGCCGAAGCCGCCGCCCACATCGGGCGCGATCACCCGGATCTGCTGTTCGGGCACGCCGGTGTTCAGAGCGACGAAGACCCGGACGAAGTGCGGGACCTGCGTTGCGGACCAGATGGTCGTCTGCCCGGTCGGCGACGTCGGCGCCACCACGACCGCACGCGGTTCCATCGCATTGGGGATGAGTCGCTGGTTGTAGAACCGCCGCTTCAGGACGACCTCCGCCCGGCTGCGGGTGGCATCGAAGTCGCCGTAGTCGAGGCGGAAGGTGAAGCATCGGTTGTTCGGGATGTCGTCGTGGACCAGCGGCGACCCGTCGGCCAAGGCGGCCGGCATGTCGACGACCGCGGGCAGCGGCTCGTAGTCGACCTGGATCGCCTCGAGAGCATCGGCCGCGGCGTACGGGTCGGTCGCCAGGACCACGGCCAGCCCGTCTCCGACGTAGCGCACCTTGTCGGTGGCCAGCGGCATGTGCGGCGGCGTCTTCTGGTCCTCCGACACGGTCCATGCCATCGGCAGGCTGCCCCAGGAATCGGCGAGATCCGCTCCTGTGTACGCGGCGACCACGCCCGGTCGTTGCCGCGCCGGCTCCACGTCGACCCGGGCGATGCGGGCGTGCGCCATCGGGCTGCGCAGCACGACCATGTGCAGCATGTCGGGCAGCGAGATGTTGTCCGTCCACTGAGTCTGCCCGGTGATCAGGCGCGCGTCCTCCTTGCGCCGCATCGGCTGCCCCAGGACGGACTCGGCCTTGTCGATCATCTCTGTCATGGGGCCACCTCCGCCCGCACCTGCTCCGCCGCGTCCGGGTGCGTTCCCATCGCCAGGGCGGCACTGCGCACCGCCTGGACGATGTTCTGGTATCCGGTGCACCGGCACAGATTGCCCTCCAGCCCGTGCCGGATCTCTTCCTCAGACGGGTCGGGGTGTTCGTTCAGCAGGTCGATTGCGGCCAGCATCATGCCGGGCGTGCAGTAGCCGCACTGCAGCGCATGGCTTTCGTGAAAGGCCTTCTGGATCGGGTGCCACTGCCCGTCGGCAAGACCTTGCACGGTGGTGATCTCGGCGCCGTCGGCCTGGACCGCGAGCAGCGTGCAGCTCTTTGCCGACCGGTTGTCGATCAACACCGTACAGGCGCCGCAGTTCGACGTGTCGCAACCCACGGGGGTGCCGACCAGGCCGAGCCGGTTCCGCAGGTAGTGCACCAACAGCAGTCTCGGCTCGACGTCGTCCTGGTGCCGGACGCCGTCGACGGTGACGTTGATACGGACCATGAACCCTCCCTGGACGCAGTGCGGCGGTAAAGGACGTCATCGGGGTTTCTGTGGCGCTGATCACACCCTAGACCCGTCGTACCCTCCCGTGGTGATCATGTCGGGAGGGGACCCTGATCAGCGCGAGTGGGTTGGTTGGTTGTGGTGGATGGGGCCGTGGAGCTCCGTGAGCGGCCGCCCGGCGCCTCCCCATCGGGTCTGCACGATCTCCGCGGCGATGGAGACCGCCGTCTCCTCGGGGGTGCGCGCCCCGATGTCCAGCCCGAGGGGAGATCGGAGCCGGGCCAGCTCATCCTCGGTGACGCCTTCCTCGCGGAGCCGCTTCAGCCGCTCGTCATGGGTGCGCCGGCTGCCCATCGCGCCGACGTACGCGGCGGGCGTACGCAGGGCGACCTGCAGCAAAGGAACGTCGAACTTCGGGTCGTGGGTGAGCACGCAAATGACTGTCCGGGCGTCGACGGGGGTCCGGGACAGATAGCGGTGCGGCCAGTCGACGACCACCTCGTCGACACCGGGAAACCGCTTCGCGGTCGCGAAGACGGGTCGCGCGTCGCAGACGGTCACGTGGAAGCCCAGGAACTTGCCGATCCGGGCCACGGCGGCGGCGAAGTCGATGGCGCCGAAGACCAGCATCCGCGGCGGCGGGGCGAACGACTGTACGAACACGGCCAGGTCGTCCAGGCGGCGCTGCCCCTCGGCGCCGTACCGCAGCACCGTCGTCGTACCGTGCTCCAGCAGGCCCCGCGCGTCGTCGGTCACCGCGTCGTCGAGCCGTTGGGGACCGAGCGAGCCGGCCCGCCGGTCAGGCCAGATGGCGAGTCGTGCGCCGATCCGGCCGGGGCCGGCGACCACAGTGGCCAGGGCCACCGGTTCCGAGCGCTCGATCGAGTCCGTGACCTCCCCCAGCTCCGGGGCCGTGGCGACCGAGACCGGCTCGACGAAGAGCTCGATGGTGCCGCCGCAGGTCAGTCCGACCTCGAATGCGTCGTCGTCGCTGACCCCGTACGACCGCAGGACCGGCTCGCCGGTGCCGATCACCTCCTGCGCGAGCTCGTACACCGCTCCTTCCACGCAGCCGCCCGATACGCTGCCGACCACCTCGCCGGCCGCGGACACCGCCATCGCCGCGCCCGGTGGCCGGGGCGCGCTGCGGAACGTCTCGACGACGGTGGCCAGCCCGAACGTCTCCCCGGCCTCGTACCAGCGGCGGATCTCGCCGACCACGTCACGCACGTCGGCTCCCTTCCCTCGACAGAACGGCGGTCAGCTCCTCGTACGCCGCGAGGCTGTGCCCGGACACGAACTCGTCGACGTGCGGCAGCGCGGCGGCCATCCCGGCCGTCAGCGGTGCGAAGCCGGGCTTGCCCCGATGCGGGTTCACCCAGACGACGCGATGGGCGAGCAGGCGCAGCCGGGCCATCTGTTCGGCGAGCACCTGCGGGTCGCCGCGCTCCCATCCGTCGCTCGCGAACACGACGACCGCGCCGCGCGCCGTACCACGCTGTCCCCAGCGGTCGAGGAATGCGCGCAGCAGCTCACCGAGCCGGGTACCGCCCGACCAGTCGGGGATGGCCTTCGCCACGGCGGCGAGGGCCAGGTCGGGGTCCCGGCGGCGCAGTTCCCGGCTGATCCGGGTCAGCCGGGTACCGATCGTGAAGACCTCGGTCCCGGTGCGCCGGCGAGCCGCGACGTGGGCGAAGCGCAGCAGCGCGTCGGCGTACGGCTCCATGGAGCCGCTAACGTCGAGCAGCAGCACCAGGCGGCGCGGACGATCCCGGTGCGCGTGGTGGAGCAGCCGCGCCGGTTCGCCGCCGCCGCGCAGCAGGTGCCGCACGGTCCGATGCGTATCGATCCGGCCGCGGGAAGCCGGGGCGAACCGGCGGGACCGGCGCGGCGGGCCGACCGGATCCAGGAGCGCAAGCAGCCGGTGTACCTCGTCGCGTTCCGCCTGGGTCAGCTGAGCCACGTCGCGGTGCCGCAGCACCTCCCGGTCGCTCGCGCTCAGCGCGACCGCCGGAGGGGCGGTGCGGTCGAGCGGGGCGTTACCGTCCGGCGCCAGCCGGTCGGCGAGCCCGACGACGGCGACGGCGTTCGCCGGGACGCGGCTGACGGCCAGACGGTGGCCGTGGAAGTACGCGGCGAAGGCCTGGTCGAAGCGGCGGATGTCATCGGGCCCGGCGCATAGGGTGAGCCGGCCGGCCCAGTAGACGTGTTCGGCTCGGGTCACGTCGAGCTGGTCGAGAGCGCCGACCATGCTTTGGATCCGGTCGGTGGTGACCTCCACGCCCGCGAACCGGAGGGTGCGCGCAAACCCCACGATGGTGGCGACCGGGTCGGGCCCGGTCACGGCGGCACCTCGCGCGAGTACCCGGTCATGACCGGCCACTGGGGTGGAAGCCGTTCGCGCGGACCCGTTCGGCGTCCTCGTGGTATTTCAACACCGCGCCCAGGCTGGCCGCCGCGAGGTCGGGATCGAACTCTCGCGCGCCCAACTCCAGCAGCGCCCTGGTCCAGTCCAGGGATTCGGCCACGCCCGGCGGCTTGAGCAGGTCCTGCCCGCGCAGCCGCCGCACCGCAGCGGCGATGCCCCCGGCCAGCCGCTCGGTCGCCTCCGGAAGCCGGCGCCGGATGATGGCGACCTCCCGGTCGTACCCGGGGTGGTCCAGCCAGTGGTAGAGGCACCTGCGCTTCAGCGCGTCATGGACCTCCCGGGTGCGGTTGCTGGTCACCACCACGACCGGCGGGGTATCGGCCCGAATGGTGCCGATCTCGGGAATGGAGATCGTGAACTCGCTGAGCGCCTCGAGCAGGAAGGCCTCGAACTCGTCGTCAGCCCGGTCCACTTCGTCGACGAGCAGCACCGCGTCGCCGGTCTCGATGGCGCGCAGCAACGGCCGGGCGATCAGGAACCGGCGGTCGTACAGCTCGGACTCCAGCCGATCGGCGTCGTACCGTCCGGACGCCTCTGCGGCGCGCAGGTGCAACAGCTGCCGCGGGAAGTCCCAGTCATAGAGCGCCTGGGACGCCTCGATGCCCTCATAGCACTGCAGCCGGATCAGCGGTGCGTCGAGCAGCGTGGCCAGCGCCTGGGCAAGCGAGGTCTTGCCCACGCCAGCCTCGCCCTCCAGGAAGAGCGGGCGCCCCATGCGCAGGGCCAGGAAGGCGGCGGTGGCGAGGCCGGTGTCGGCCAGGTACCCAGTGGCGTCGAGGCGCTCGGCTAGGGCGGCCGGGGAATCGACGTTCCGTACCTGCTCACCCATGCCTGAACGCTACCTCCCCGGACACCACCAGATCAGGTGGCTTGTCCTCGTGAGGGCCGCGACATAGCGTGCCGAGATGAGCAACAAGCTCGTGGGTACCTGGCGGTACGAATCCTGGACGGCTCACGGACCCACCGGTGCGGTCGCCACCGTCGGTGAGTTGGCGACCGGTCTACTGATCATCACGGCGGACGGCTGGCTCAGCGTCCATTTGATGAACGGCGAGTCCGTTCACATCACCCCGGACCTGAACGTCCGCTACCTGGGGTATGCCGGTCCCTGTCGGATGGCGGGCGACCAACTGGTCACTGCGGTAGAGATCAGCTCCGTCCCTACTTGGGTGGGGACCGAGCAGGTCCGAGACGTCGAGCTGACCGGTGACGTGCTGATGCTGGCGCCGCCGGTCGCGGGTGGGGTCCGGCACGAGCTTCGGTGGCAGCGGGCGGGCTGAGCAGCCCAACCTGCGCTCAGCCTTATCCTGCCGAGCGCCTTGACGTTCCTCTGCTGTCGGCGGCTTGAGTCTTTCGCGCTCATGGCGGAACGCGCATTCGTGTCTCAGGAGATCGGCCGTCCGTTCCGGAGGACGGCGCGGACGTATCGGAGCCGGCTGACGTCTGCGGACAGGTCGCCGTCGACAACGAGAATGTCTGCGTCATAGCCGGAGCGGAGGCTTCCCTTGGTGTCGGCGACACCGCAGGCGTGCGCCGCGCGGGAGGTCGCCGCGGCGAGGGCCTGTGCGGTGCTGGCACCGGCCTCGACCAGGAACGCGACGCTCTCACGGAGGGAACCGTGGTCCATGTGCGGCGCGATGCCGGAGTCGCGGCCGGCGACGAATAGTACGCCGGCCTGGTGCATGCGCCGGACCGTCGCGAGCCGTATCTCGCGCACCATGGCCGGGGTTACCCCGGCCTTGTCCATCATCGCCCTGACCGAGTCAGGCATCCTCGCCAGGGCTTCCGGAGGCGGAGCGCCGAGCGCGGCCCCCACCGGCAGGGCGCGCCGGGCAAGGTCCTCGAGCAGCTCATCGGTGATGCGGACCCCGGTCTCAGTCAGGCAGCTGCAATGCTCCAGCGCGTCGACGCCCGCCCGCATGGCCTGCTCCACCGCGGGCAGGCCGTGCGCATGAGCGGTCACCGGCAGACCGTAGCCGTGGGCCTGCTCGACGAGGAACTCGAGCTCGTCATCGGTGAATTGGGTACGCATCACGTCGGTGCCCGGGGTGTTCATGCCGCCGCTGGCCATCACCTTGACGACATCGACGCCGCGTTCCGCCTGCTCCCGCACTGCCCGCGCGATGGCGGCACGACCGGCCACCGCGCCACCCATGAAGAAGCAGTGCCCTCCCGGACTGGTCAGCGGGGGCCCCGACGCGAGCACCGACGGCTCGGGTCGCGCGCCGCTGGCCTCGCCGGACCGCTGTTGGTCGCGCCGCTCGAGAGCCACCCAATCGCGGTCACCCAGATCCCGTACGGTGGTGACGCCAGCGGCCAAATGGCGGCCAAGGGACTCATCAACCACTCGGCGCAGCTGCGCGGGCGAGTAGCCGGCCACCCGATCCAATGCGCCGTCCCCGCTGTCGCCTACCAGGTGCGTATGTGTGTCGATCAGCCCCGGAAGTAGGGTCGCGTCACCGAAGTCGACCATAACGACGTGCTCGGGCAGGTCGGGGTAGCCTGCCTCGACCGCGACCACCGTGCCATCCTCGACGAGAACCGTGCCGCCACCGGTGACGAATCGCTCCCCGTCAAACACCCGCGCCGCACGAAGTGCCTTCATGACCCTTGATAAAACATGCCGGAACGCGAAGGTCAAGGCGGACCCTGACAGCGCGGCCGCGCTCGACCGAGGATGTCCAGGTCGGCCGATACGCGGCCGACCTGGACACCGGGATCAGGCGAGGTCGAACCGATCGAGGTTCATGACCTTGTCCCACGCGGCCACGAAGTCACGCACGAACTTCTCCTTCGCGTCGTCGGACCCGTACACCTCCGAGATGGCTCGGAGCTGGGAGTTCGAACCGAAGACGAGATCGACAGCGGTGGCGGTCCACTTGGCCTCGCTGGTGGCGCGATCCCGCCCCTCGTACACGTTCTCAGCCGAGGCGGATGCCTTCCACTCCGTGCCCATGTCGAGCAGGTTCACGAAGAAGTCGTTCGTCAGCGTCTCGGGCCGGTCAGTGAAGACGCCGTGTGGGGATCGGCCGAAGTTGGCGTTCAGGGCCCGCATGCCGCCGATCAGAACCGTCATCTCCGGAGCGGTCAGCGTCAACATGAATGCCCGGTCCAGCCGCAGGGTCTCCGGCGACAACTTCTCGCCGGCTCGGAGGTAGTTGCGGAACCCATCGGCGGTCGGTTCGAGGACTGCGAACGTCGCCGCGTCCGTTTGCTCCTGCGAGGCGTCCGTGCGGCCCGGTGCGAACGGGACTGTGATGTCGTACCCGGCGTTCCTCGCCGCTTGCTCGACGGCCGCGCAGCCGCCCAGGACGATCAGGTCAGCGAGCGAGACCCTCGTTCCGCCGGACTGTGAGCGATTGAAGTCCTGCTGGACCTGCTCCAGGGTCTGCAGCACCGTGGCCAGTTCGGCCGCGTTGTTGACCGCCCAGTCCTTCTGTGGCGCGAGGCGGATCCGCGCCCCGTTGGCCCCGCCGCGCTTGTCGGTGCCGCGGAAGCTGGCCGCCGACGCCCAGGCGGTGGTGACCAGCTGGGAGATGGACAGTCCCGACTCGAGGACCTTGGCCTTGAGGGCCGCGATGTCCTCGTCCGCGATCAGCTCATGATCGACCTCAGGGACGGGGTCCTGCCACAGCTGCGGCTCCGGAACCCACGGGCCGAGGTAGCGCGTGACGGGTCCCATGTCGCGGTGCAACAGCTTGAACCACGCCTTGGCGAACGCTTCCGCGAGCTGGTCGGGATTCTCGTGGAAGCGCTTCGTGATCGGCCCGTAGATCGGATCCATCCTCAGCGCGAGGTCCGTCGTCAGCATCATGGGGGCGTGCCTCTTCGACGGATCATGAGCATCGGGCACGGTGTCCTGGGCCGAAGGATCCTTGGGAGTCCACTGCTTCGCGCCGGCGGGGCTCGTCGTCAGCTCCCAGTCGTACCTGAACAGGTTGTCCAGGTATCCGTTGTCCCACTTCGTCGGCTCGGTGGTCCACGCGCCTTCCAGCCCGCTGGTGAGCGTGTCGGCGCCCTTGCCGCTGCCGAAGGTGTTCTTCCAGCCGAGGCCTTGCTGCTCGATCGGGGCAGCCTCGGGTTCCGGACCGACGTACTGGGGATCGACTGCTCCATGGGTCTTGCCGACCGTGTGGCCGCCGACGATGAGCGCAACCGTCTCCTCGTCGTTCATCGCCATACGACGGAAGGTCTCTCGAATGTCCCGGGCGGCAGCCAGCGGATCCGGGGTGCCGTTGGGCCCCTCCGGATTCACGTAGATCAGGCCCATCTGCACGGCGCCGAAAGGACCGGCGAGTTCCCGGTCGCCGCTGTAGCGCTCATCTCCGAGCCAGGTGTCCTCAGGCCCCCAGAAGATCTCCTCGGGCTCCCAGATGTCCTCTCGCCCGAAGCCGAAGCCGAACGTCTTGAACCCCATCGATTCATAGGCACAGTTGCCCGCGAAAATCAGGAGGTCGGCCCAGGAGATCTTGCGGCCGTACTTCTGCTTGACCGGCCAGAGCAACCGGCGCGCCTTGTCCAGGCTCGCGTTGTCGGGCCAGCTGTTGAGGGGGGCAAAGCGCTGAGCGCCGCTGCCGCCACCGCCCCGGCCATCGGCAATGCGGTACGTGCCTGCGGCGTGCCAACTCATCCGGATGAAGAGCGGCCCGTAGTGGCCGTAGTCGGCCGGCCACCAGTCCTGCGACGTCGTCATCAACTCGAAGATGTCCCGCTTCAGCGCGTCGACGTCGAGGGTCTTGAACTCGTCTGCGTAGTTGAAGTCCTCGCCCATCGGATTGGACCGGGGCGAGTGCTGGTGGAGAACCTGCAGGTTCAGCTGATTCGGCCACCAGTCCTGGTTCGTCCTGGGCCGACTCGGCGTGGGAGTCGGGGAGGAGATTGCTGGGTTCTCGCTTTCGCTGCCGCGGTCAGACACGTCGGTCCTTCTTTCCTTCGGATGGCTGGTTGCTCTTGACGTTGGCTGGCCTGGATCCAAGGCTGTATTGCTTTGCTGGTGTCGAGCGCTG
>DASYTU010000151.1:0-1747 GCA_036001925.1 Actinoplanes sp. | reverse complement strand
GGGCGACACTGGTGCCGAGTACGGCGGCGGGCGCCGGCGCCACGGGGGCGACACTGGTGCCGAGTACGGCGGCGGGCGCCGGCGCCGCGCGGGCGACACTGGTGCCGAGTACGGCGGCGGGCGCCTCCGCAGCGCCGTCGCCGGCCCTGCCGTCGCGCGCGGACATCCTCGGGGTGCTGCGCCGCGTCAACGACCACTGGATCGGCGCGCACGGCAATCCGGGCGACAACCAGTGGGCTCGGGCCGCGTACTTCAGCGGCAACATGGCGCTGTACCGGGCGACGACCGACGCCCGCTACCTCGGATACGCCCAGCGCTGGGCGGAGCAGAACAACTACGCGATCCACAACGGGGTCGCCACCCGGCACGCGGACGACCACATGGCCGGACAGGTCTACTACGACCTGAACGACATCGCGCCGGATCCGGCCAAGGTCGGCGCCATCAACGAGTCCATCCGGCGGATGGTCTACAGCAGCAGCCTGCCCACCAAGGCGGACGACTGGTGGTGGGTGGACGCGCTGCACATGGCCATGCCGGTCTTCGTCCGCGTCGCCCGCGCCACCGGCGATGACGCGTACCTGCGGAAGCTGTGGGCGCTCTACACCGACACCAAGAAGAGCCGGGCACTATACGACTACACGTACGAGCTCTGGTATCGCGACGGCGACGCGAAGAGGGCCAGGTCGCCGGGCGGCAAGCCGGTGTTCTGGTCGCGCGGCAACGGCTGGGCGATCGCCGCGCACGCCAAGGTGCTGGGCCTCTGGCCGGGCATCGACGCGCGCTGGCCCGAGTACCGCTACAACATCCAGGGCCTGGCCCGGTCGCTCGCGAAGTCGCAGCGGGCCGACGGCTTCTGGAACGTCAACCTCGCCGACCCGAACCACCTGCCCGGGCCGGAGACCAGCGGCACGGCGTTCTTCGTGTTCGGCCTTGCGTACGGCATCCGGACCGGCATCCTCGACCGGGCGACCTATCTGCCGGTCGCCGCCCGTGCCTGGAATGGCATGGTCGCCACCGCGGTCCACCCGGACGGCTTTCTCGGCTATGTCCAGGGCGTGGGCTACGCGCCCGAGTCCAGCCAGCCGGTCACGACGAACAGCACGGCAGACTTCGGCGTGGGCGGATTCCTGCTCGCCGGCACGGAACTCGCCAAGCTGGCATCGTGATGTCCCACCGCCACCAATAGGACGTCCGAGACTGTCGGCGTGCGGCCGCGTGATGATCAGACCGGGGACCCCGGCGGCCGGCGAGGACGGTGACCGGCCGCCGGGGTGGGAACGCGGGCTGAGTCGGAGGCCTCAGCTCGCGTAGGCCTCCACGGTGGACAGCTGGCCGGCCGGCCAGCCGGTGTTGGCGGTGACGTTCACCCGCAGGTAGCGCGTCGAGGCCGGCGGCAGGCTCACGCTCACCGAGTTGCCGCTGGACGGGTCGAACGTGCGGCCTGCCGAAGCCGACAATGTCGTGAAGGACGAGCCGTCGGTGCTGCCCAGGATGGACAGGGTCTGGGTTCGTGCACCCCAGAACGGCGGCAGCCTGAGGACCACCCGCCCGACCGGCGTGACCGCGCCCAGGTCCACCTGAAGCCACTGCGGGAATGCGTTGTTGGCGCTCTCCCAGTAGCTGTACGCGTCGCCGTCGACCGCGTTGCCGCTGGCGTACGTCTGGGTGTGGCTGCTCTCGGCGGTCGGCTTGCCGCGGGCAAGGTCCGTGTCGGGCGGCGGGGGCGTCGGCGCGCTGCCGCCGT
>DASYTU010000150.1:0-43115 GCA_036001925.1 Actinoplanes sp. | reverse complement strand
AAAGGGCGGGGAAGGGCGAGGAAGGCGGGGAACGACGGGGAAAGCGCGAGGAAGGCGGGGAACGACGGGGAAAGCGCGAGGAAGGCGGGGAAGGACGGGGAAGGGCGAGGAAGGCGGGGAAGCGCCGCGGAAGCGCCCCGGAAGCCCCCGGAAGCGCCGCGGAAGGCTAGCGGTTGACGTCGCCCGGCGGGAACGCCTCCAGGTCCGCCCGGCTCGGCAGCCCTTCGCAGTCGCCGGGCACGGTCACCGCGAACGCGCCCGCCGCCACCGCCGTCCGCAACCGGTCCTCGGGCGCCGCGCCGGCTAGACGTTCCGCCAGGTAGCCGGCCACGAACGCGTCCCCCGCACCGACCGGATCCACCACCCGTACGGGCAGGGCCGACAGCGAGAACCGAGCGCCGTCGATGAGCGCCTCGCACCCGCGCGCCCCGTCCTTCACGATGACCTCCTGGGGCCCGAGCGCGGCCAGCCCGTCCACCGGTGCGGACCGGCCCACGAACAGCGCCGCCTCGTCCGGACCGGCGAACACCACGTCCACACGGGATACCAGGTCGCGGAGTACGGGACCGGCATCGAAGCGGGACCACAGCTTCGACCGGTAGTTCACGTCGACGGACACGATCACGCGGGCGGCGCGGGCCGTCTCCACGGCTTGGAACACGGCCGCACGAGCCGAGTCGCTGAGCGCCGGCGTGATACCGGTGACGTGCACGATGCTCGCGGACTCGAGCTCGGCCGCCGGGATGTCCGCCGGAGCGAGCCGGGACCCGGCGCTACCGGCGCGGTGGTAGTCGACGTGCAGGTACTCCCCCGACCGCCGGAACTTGAGCATCAACCCGGTAAACGCCTCGTCGCGGAGCACCAGCGTGCGCACCTGCTCCGACCGCAGCCGCCGCTCGATGAGGTCGCCCGTGGCATCGGGACCGACCCGGCCGAGCCACGTGGCCCGCTGGCCGAGGCGGGCGACGCCGATCGCGACGTTGCTCTCCGCTCCCCCGATGCCGAAGGAGAAGCTCCGCGCGTACTCGAGGGATCCGATGCCGTCCGCGGCGACCAAGCCCATGGTCTCGCCGAAGGTGAAGAGACCGCTCATGATCGGGCAAAAGAGACCGCGTCGGCCGCGCGGCGCGCACGGTCGGCCAGGGCTGCGAGGCTGCCGCCGGAGGCGGCGTCGCCGAGCAAAGGGGCGCCGAGACCGACGGCTACCGCGCCGGCCGTGAGCCAAGCCGCCACGTCGCCGATGTCGATGCCGCCGGTCGGCATCAGGCGCACCCCGGGCAGCGGGCCGTGCAGGTCCTTGACGTAGCGCGGGCCGACCGCCGTAGCGGGGAAGAGCTTGACGATTGGCGCTCCGTCGCGCTGCGCGGTGAAGATCTCGGTCGGTGTCAGCGCGCCCGGATAGAACGGCACGCTGGACCCGGCCACCAGCGCGCGGTCGAGCACCGGCGACACCAGGAACTCCGCGCCGGCGTCCACCGACGCCTTGGCCTCGTCCGCGGTAAGGACGGTCCCGGCGCCGATCGCTACGCCCGCCGGCAACTGCCGGCGCAGTCCGGCGATGGCGTCGATCGCGCCTCGGGAGGTCAGCGTCACCTCGAGCGCGGTGATGCCGGCACCGACCAGTACGTCGGCGACGGCGGCGAAGCCGTCCGCGGTCTTTGCGCGCAGGACGGCGACGACGCCGCTCCGGATCACGGCGGCGGTGACGGGATCGGTGGCCACGCCTAGATCCTGCCCGACGGCCTCCATGATCACCGGCTGACCCTGGACTCGTTCGAGGGTCGCCGCAGCAGCGCGCGGGCCCGGCCGCGGAGATCGAAGTCCGGCGGTTCGACGGAGCGCGGCGGCGACGTGCTGATGCCCAGCTCCTCGCGGATCGCCGCCTCGAACTGCTGCATCACGAGCGGCACCTGCACGAGCAGCTCACGGACGTGCTTCTCCGGCTCCACGCCGGGTACCGACGCCGGCTTCGGGCCGCCGTGCAGCTGCTCCAGCAGCAGATGAACGGCCAGTGCCGCGCTGCGTACCGGACCAGAGGCGAGCAGTCGTACCTGCATCAGCGCCGGCCCGACCGAGTCCAGGTAGACGAGCGGGTCGGGCTCCCGGTCGCCGGTCGCGTACGTGGCCCGCAGCCGGTAGAACTCGCGCTCGAACTGGGCCATCAGTTCGACGTACGCGGCCTTGCGCTCGGAGTACCAGTGGCGGGTCCGGCGGCCACGGCTCCGGAGGTAGTTGTTGCGGGCGGTCGCGAACAGCGCCACGGCAGCACCGACCAGCGCGAATACGGCAGCGATGAGGGGTAGCCCCCACCACGGGATTTGAGACACCCGACCACGGTAGCGAGGCCCGGCGAGATGATCTCGTCGGTGCACCCGATCGTGACCATGCGGTCCGCGAAACCGTACTAACCGGCCAAACGCTTCAACGCGGAGTCGATGGCGGCGAGCGCTTCGTCGGTCACGCCGGCGGGTCCGAGACGCTCTCCGCGCCGCCGCAGTTCCGCCAGCCGGGCGTCTCCGAGCCGTTCCGCGACCGCGGTCCGCGCCCGGTCCAGCCGCGCCGCCTCGGCGGCGTACAGCCGGGAGGCGGGTAGCGCGGCGTCGACCAGCGCGGCCGTTTCGTCGGCGCCGATCCTGGCGAGCAGCACGACCAGGTTACGCAGCGCGGCGGCCTGCAGCATATCGTTGCCCGCCTTACGCCACAGCGCGAGCACATCACGGAAGCTGGTGAGCGCGGCCGTGGGGTCGCCGTGCCGGCCGCGGAGCGCCACCGCCGCGGTCTCGGAAGCCGCCTCGAACAACCGGTCCTGCACGCCGGCGGCCAACGCCGCGGCCTCGTCGAGCATCTCGAGCGCTCGGGCGGGTTCGGCGTCGGCCAGTGCCTCGCCCAGGCCGTAGCGCGCCTCGGCGCGCGCGCTCGGATTGCCCGACGCGTCCGCGATCTCCACGGCGGATTCGGCCAACCGGCGCGCCTCCGCGGGCGATCCGGACCAGGCCAGCACGAGCGCCTCTCCCACCAGCCCCGACGTTTCGACCGTCGGTAGCCTCGCGTCGCGACCAATTCCGGCCATCGCCCGGTAGTGCGCGGCCGCGCCGGCGGCGTCACAGGCCACGAGTGCCACGTCGCCGAGCACCTCGTGTGCGACGGCGGCGTCAGGATCCGCCGCCAGCGCCTCTTCGGCAAGCCGCTGTGCCCCGTCCAGGTCGCCCCGGCCCCACGCATGGGTCGCGCCCGCGGCCAGCGCCACCGGAGGTCGGGGCGCGGGCGCGAGAGATCCCCAGGCCAGCACCTCGTAGGACTGCCGGCGATAGCCATACCGGTACATGGCCGTCGCGAGCCGCGTCACGACGCCAGGCTCGCCGAAGGCGACGGCCTGCCGCAGATCGGGAAGCAGATCGTCGATCTCGCGTACCGCGGCCGCTTGGTCGGGACCGAGCAGCCGCAGGTCGAGCTCCTCCGCCGCGGCCGCCATCGCCAAGGCGTGCCGCCGCCGCGTCGCCTCGGCATCTCCCGACGCGTCGAGGTGCTCGGCCGCGTACGCCCGCACGGTCTCCAGCAGCCGGTACCGGCGCCGCCCGTGCCGGACCACGAGCGAGCGGTCCACCAGCGCCGCGAGCACCGCCGCCACCCGGGACCGCGGCAGCACGCCGTCCGCCACGACCGCCTCGGCGAGCGCCACCGTGAACCCGCCCGCGAACACCGCCAGCCGCCGCAGCGCCAGCCGCTCCTCGCCGTCCAGCAGCCCGAACGACCAGTCCACGACGGCGCGCAACGTCCGATGCCGCGCCGCCACGGTCCGCCGCCCTCGGGTGAAGAGATCCAGCCGGTCCCCCAGCCGATCCCGTACCGCGCCAACTCCCAGCACCGCGGCCTGGGTGGCGGCCAGTTCGATGGCGAGCGGCAGGCCGTCCAAGGCCGTCACGATCACCGCTACGGCCGGATCGGTCGAAGACACCCCCTCGCCGGCCCGATCCAGGAACAACCGCACCCCGTCGTCGGCTGCGAGCGACCCCAGTTCCAGCGTCCGCTCCCCGTCGACCCGGAGCCTTTCCTGGCTGGTCACGACGATCCGCACCCCGACCGGTAGCAGCGCCTCGACGACCTCGGCGGCCGCCTCCACCACATGTTCGCAGTTGTCCAGAACGATCAGCGGCCGCCGGGACTCGGCGGCGTCCGCGACGGCCGCGATCACGTCTCCGCCCGGCCCGACCGTCGCCCCCACGACCACGGCCACCGCCTGCAGGAAGTCGTCCCGCCCGCGTACGTCCGCCGCATCGACCCAGGCGACCCGCGATCCGGCCCGCGCGGTCTCCGCCACCAGGCGGGTCTTCCCGACCCCGCCGGGACCGACCACGGTGACCAGGCCGGGCTTCGCGAGCAGCCCGACCAGCCGCGCCTGTTCCGCATCGCGTCCGACAAAAGACGAAAATCGCAGCGGTACGCGCCCCGGCGAGTCCCGTTCCGTCCGGGCGACGTCCGCGTCCGGCCGGGGCCGTTGCGCCGCCACCGGGCCGACCGTGCCGCGCAACAACGCCACCTGCAGCTGCCGCACCTGCGCGGACGGATCCATGCCGACCAGGTCGACGACCGCGTCGGCGTGCCGCCGCAGCGCTGCCGCAGCATCCCCCGGACGCCCGGCGGCGGCGAGCGCCCGCGCCAGCGAGATCGCCCCGCGCTCCCAGCACAGATCCGCATCGACCTGGGCGGCGAGGCGCCCGACGGCGTCGTCGGCGCGGCCCTCCTCGACGAGCAGGTCCGAGCGCCACGCCAGCGCGTTGCGATACTGCTCGGCGAGCCGCGCGGCCCGGCCCCGGAACGGCTCGTCGGGAAGCTCCGGCATCGGCACCCCGCGCCACAACGCCAATGCCGCATCCAGGTCCGACGCGGTCACCCGGTCGCCCAGCAGCGCCTCGAAACGCAGCACATCCACATCGGCCGGAGGGACGGCCAGCCGGTACCCGGCGGGTTCCAGCACGATGAGCTCGGGCGTGCCGAGTACGGCACGCAGCCGGGCGACGTGCGACTGCAAGCTGTTCCGTGCCGACGCCGGCGGGTCGTCGGGCCAGACCGCGTCGATGAGCCTGGCCACCGGCACCGGCCGGCCGCCCTCCAGCGCCAGGGCCGCGAGCACGGCCCGTTGCCGGGCGCTGGGGACCGCGATCGGCCCCCGAGAACCGACCACTTCGAACGGCCCGAGCAGCCGAAACAGCACGGCCCGACGATACGACAGCACGCACCGAGATCGCCGCATCCGTCCGGCCACACGGCACGGAACGTCAGCCGTGCAGATGGTAGAAGCGCCAGAAGTCGTTCGGGATGTCGAGGACTTCGGGCTTGGCGAAACCGGCTGCCTCCGCCCAGGCGATCAGCGTGGGCGCCCGCAGGATCGTGCCGTTCGCGACCGCGGAACCCTCGGCCCGGGTGGCCGGCAGGCAGTGCAGGACGCTGAAAGCGTACTGGAGGCGCTCGATCTCGTCGGCCGGTGTGGTGAACTCGTCGGCCACCCGCTCATCGCCGATGAAGACGCTGCCGCCGTCAGCCAGCCGCGTGCGGGCGGACGCGAGCACTGCCACCGGGTCTGCCATGTCGTGCAGCGCTTCGAAGATGGTCACCAAGTCCACCGGGCCGGTTTCCGGCGGGGCGGCAGCGTCGCCCACGGCGAAGCTGACCCGGTCAGCCACACCGGCGTCCGCCGCCACCCGGCGGGCCTCGGCGATCGACGCCTCGTCGAGATCGATCCCGCGGACCGTGATGGACGGGTATGCGAGCGCGAGCGCCACGCTGGAGTGGCCGAGACCGCAGCCGAGGTCCAGCACCCGTGCGGCCGGCGTCGCACGTAGGCGGGCGTCGATCTCCGGTACGGCGGGCAGCCACTCGCTGGCGAGCTGGTGGGCGAACATCGGACGGTTGAAAGCGGCGATACCGTGCCGGAAATGGACGCCGTAGTCGGCGTACGAGACGCCGGCGCCGGTGCGGAATGCCTCGACCACGCTGGGGGTGATCAGGCCCAGGCCGAGCGCGAACTGGCCGGCCGTGCCGAGGTAGGCCGGAGCGCCCTCGTCGAGCAGCACGACGGCGGCCGGCTCCGGCAGTGTGAACGAGCGGTCATCCGGCATGGCGGACGGCGTGGCGACAGCGACGATACCGGCAGCGGCCTGCTGCTCCAGCCACTCGCGCGCGTAGCGGGCGTCGATGCCGGCGGTGTCGGCCAGTTCGCCGGCGGTCAGCGCGCGACCGCGCAGCGCCCGGTACAAGCCGAGCTCGCGCCCGAGCTCGACGGTGAGCAGTTCGGCCGCACCGACCAGGGCGCCGAGCAGGCGCTCGCCGAAGGCCTCGGACGAGGAATGCGAAGAAACAGTCATGCCGCCACTCTCCGGCGGCCCGCGTGCAGCTCGCGTGCAGCTCGCCTGAGGCGGCTCTTGACTTCAACTACGGTTGAGCCTGCAGAGTCGCTGGTATGAGAGCCGCCGTGTTCGACCGCTTCGGCCCGCCCGACGTGCTACGCGTCGCTGAGCTGCCCGATCCCGAGCCGGGACCCGGCCAGGTGCGGGTCCGGGTGCGCGCGGCCGGGGTACAGCCGTTCGATGTCGCGGTACGGCGCGGCTGGATGGCACCGGTCCCGATCGTGTTCCCGCAGACGATCGGCCAGGAGTACTCGGGAGTGGTCGACCGGCTGGGCGCCGGCGTGCAGGGGATCGAGGTCGGCGCGGCGGTGCTCGGCTCGACCATGCTGAACGGCAACGCGTCGCTGGTCGCCGTACCCGCGGAGAATGTGGTTTCGAAGCCCGCGCAGCTGGACTTTCCGACGGCGGCCGCGCTGGTCGCGGCCGCGCAGACCGCGTCCGGCGCGCTCCGTGAGCTACGCGTCGGCCCCGGGGACGTACTGCTCGTGCACGCCGCCGCCGGGTCGGTCGGCACGGTGGCGGTCCAGCTGGCCCGGCTGGCCGGCGCGACCGTGATCGGCACGGCGAGCCCGGCCAACCACGACTACCTGCGGCAGCTCGGCGCGATACCGGTGGCCTACGGCGACGGGCTGGTCGACGCGGTCCGGGCCGCGAGCGCGCACCCGGTCACCGTCGCGCTCGACGCGATCGGCGGCGCCGCGATCCCGCAGTCCGTCCAGCTCGGCATCGCACGGGACCGGATCGGCACGATCGTGGATGACAAGGCGGCGGCCGAGCACGGCACCCGGGTCGTGCGGGCGGGACGTTCCCCGGCTCGGCTGGCCGAGGTGATCGCGCTGGCCGCGCGCGGGGTGGTGCTGATGCCGGTACGGGCCTACCCGCTGGCGGAGGTGGCCGAGGCGCACGCGGCGGTCGAGTCCGGACATGGCCGCGGCAAGGTGGTCCTCATCGTGGAGCCGTGACGGCCCAGCACGGCCTGGCGCTACTCCTCCTCGTGCCGCTCGCAGATCTGCTGGTCGAGCACCATGCGCAGCGCCCGCATGGCGAAGTAGAGGCGGGACTTGATCGTCTCGACCGGCACGCCGCGTACGGCCGCGGCCTCCTCGAGTGATACCCCGCGGTAGAACAGCTCGACCAGGATGTCGCGATGCAGGGCCGACAGGTCATTCAGCGCGCGGAGCACGGTGGTCGCCCGGTTGGTCCCGGTCCGACGCCCGCCGGGCCCGGGAGAGCGCTCTTTCAGGGGGTGCACGAAGGGACGGTCGTCATGCCCGGTGGGCGCCATCCGGCCGCCGTCGCTGAGCACCGTACGCGCCGTCAGGACCAGCCACGGCCGGACCGCGGACGCGCGTTGCGGATAGCGTGCCGGGTCCTGAGCGGCGCGGTAGAAGGTTTCCTTGATCACCGAGTTGGTCAGGTCCTCGTCACCGTCCGTCAAACGCAGCACGTAGGCGCGCAGGGCGGACTGGTGCGGCGCGACGAGAGCTTCGAAGGCGTCGCCCGCGCGCTCCTCCTCGTTCGGGGCGGCACCGCCGCGGCCGGAGGGGAACAGGTCGAAGTGCAATGGCGGACGCGGCGAGGGTTTGTCGCCGGGATCGGGCGCCGGCCGATTGGCGGCGTGGCGGCCCATAGCATCACTCTTTCTCACTTGCGGTTGGGGGCGGTCCCATCTTGACCGCAGAGCCCCGCAAGCTGACCCGGGAAAAGTACCTGTATTACTACCCGTGTTCGCAACATCGAGACGCAGCGTGACCGAATCCGGGTAGGGCCCAGGTAGTTCGCCCGTGTCCGATGGGCTGCCCGCGACACACGCTTGCTCCTGGAAAGGGGACCTGACCATGTGCGAGCACGTGCCGCCCTGCCCCAGAGCGGCCGATCCGGACCGCGAGGCCGCCAAGTTGGTGGCCACTCACCCAGAGCAGGGCTGGAGTCTACTCTGTAACGGCGTGGTGACGTTCGATGACACCGGCGAGCTGCTGCCCGATGGCCGTGCCATCGCCCCGCGTCGCCAGGACATCCACCGCCCGGCCACGATTCTGGCCTGAACCGGCGCATCGCTCACCCCGCAGGCTTGGGGTACACGCACTAACGTGCTCCTATGAGCATCGCCACGGCCGGGCGCGGTTCCCTGGGCAACCTGCCCGCCGAGGTGACCAGCTTCGTCGGACGGCGGCACGAGGTGACCGGCGTCCGGCGGATGCTTTCCACCAGCCGGCTCGTCACCCTCACCGGAGCGGGCGGCGTGGGAAAGACCCGGCTGGCCCAGCGGGTCGGTGCGGAGATGCGCAGGGCGTTCGCGGACGGGGTGTGGTTCGTGGAACTCGGCGAGCTGCACGATCCCGACCTCGTCGCCGTGACGGTGGCCGAGGCGCTCGGCATCCGCGAGGAGGCGATCAGCCCGGACGCGCCCGGCCTGGCCTCGTTCCTGGCCGATAAGCACGCACTGATCATCATGGACAATTGCGAGCACCTCATCGGCGCATGCGCGGATCTCGCCGAGACGCTGCTGCGCTCCTGCCCGGAGCTGCGCATCCTCGCGACGAGCCGGCAGGCGCTGCGCCTGGCCGGCGAGGCGACGCTGGCCGTACAGCCGCTGTCGGTACCGGACCCGGACGTCCGCTGGACCCCGGCGGACCTGGGCCGTTACGAGTCGGCGACCCTGTTCATCGAGCGCGCCACCGCGGTCGACCCCAGCTTCACGGTGACGGAAGAAAACTGCGCCACCGTCGCTGCCCTGTGTAAGGCCCTGGAGGGTGTCCCGCTCGCCATCGAGCTGGCCGTTGCCCGGCTCCGCGTACTGTCGCTGGACCAGCTCCTGGAACGGCTCAAGGACCGCTATAACCTGCTGACCTCCGGGGCGCGCAACGCGCCGGCCCGGCAGCAGACGCTCCGCGCGCTCATCGACTGGAGTTGGGATCTCTGCTCCGACGCCGAGCGTCTGCTCTGGTCACGGGCCTCGGTCTTCTCGGGTGGCCTGGAGCTGGACGCTGCCGAACGGATCTGCAGCGACGAGAGCCTGCCGGCCGAGTCCATCCTCGACCTGATCGCGTCGCTCGTGGACAAATCCATGCTCACCCGGATCGGCGACGGTCCCCGCGCTCGGTACCGCATGCTCGAGGTGGTCCGGGAGTACGGCGCTATGCGGCTGGCCGAGGCCGGCGAGGACCGCGCGCTGGCCGCGCGGCACTGCCGCTGGTTCGCCGACCTGGCCGCGTACGGCGACCGGCACTGGGTCTCACCCGACCAGGCCGCGCTCATGGTGCGCCTGCGCCACGAGCGGGGCAACCTGCGGGTTGCGTTGGAGTACGCGGTCACCGAGGGGCCGCCCGAGACCGCGCTACGCTTCGCCGCCGACCTGGAGAACCACTGGTTCGTCCGCGGATTCCTCTCCGAGGGCCGGCATTGGCTGGACCGGGCGCTCGCACTGCCTGCGACAGAGCACTGGAGCCGGGTCAGGGCGCTGCGGGTCAACTCCTGGATCGCGATCGTCCAGAATGATCGAAGCCGCGCCAAGGCGATGTTGGCGGACGCGCGCGAGCTCGCCGCAAAGCTGCCGCCGTCCGTGGAGGACGCGTACATCGAGCTGGTCGAGGGCAACATCGCGATGTTCGCCGGCGACCCGGCGACCGCGCTCCCGCAGTTCGAGCGGGCACTCGCCCGGTTCCGTGACCGGCACGCGCGCAGCGGCGAGTTGTGGGCACTCTGCGTGCTCGGCCTGGCCCGCGGGCTGGCTCAGGAACCGTCTCGCGGCTACGCCGACCTGATCGCCTGCCGGGACATGGCCGCGGCCAGTGGTGAGGTGTGGTGGCGCTCGTTCGCGTTGTGGGCGCTCAGCGTGCTGCACTGGCGGGCCGGCGACAACCGTGGCGCCGCCGAGGACGCCAAGCAGAGCCTCGACGTCCGTAGTTTCGTGGAGGACGAGCAGTTCAGCGTCGGCTTGGCGCTGGAGTCGCTGGCCTGGGTCGCCGCCAGCGAGCGCCGCGATCAGCGGGCCGCCCAGCTGCTCGGCGCGTCCGACCGGATGTGGCGGGCGATGCACACGTCGCTGTCGGCGTTTCGCAGCCTCCAGGACTTCCACGACGAGAGCGAGTCGCAGGTCCGCGGGCGCTTGGGCGCGCGGGTCTTCGACGCGGCCTGGCGGCGCGGCGCCGAGCAGGCCACCGCGGACGCGGTCGACCTCGCGCTGGAACGGCAGGCGGACGCCGCCGTTCCCGTGGCCCGCTCGACGGCCGACGACTTCGGGCTCACCAAGCGTGAGCGCGAGGTCGCAGCACTGATCGCGGAAGGCCTGAGCAACCGGGAGATCGCGGCCCGGCTGGTGGTCGCGCAGCGTACCGCCGAGGGCCACGTGGAGAACATCCTCAGCAAGCTCGGCTTCACGTCACGCGCGCAGGTGGCCGGCTGGCTGGCGGCACAGGGACCGCCCAATTCCTAGGCGCCAGAATCCTGACAGCAGGTGTCAGCCTCCTGCGGCAGGATCGGTCGGGACGTAACGATCGACCCGGAAGGTTCTTGACATGCCTGGATTCGCAACGATGGCCATGATCAATCTCGACGCGGCGGACCCCGCGGCGCTGGCCACGTTCTACTCGCAGGTCCTCGGCTGGGATGTCCTGCACAGTGAGGGCGACTACGCGATGATCGGCGACGGCGCGACCAGCATCGGCTTCGGCCGGCTGCCCGGTTACTCGGCCCCCGGCTGGCCGGACGAGAATGCACCGAAGCGCTACCACCTCGACTTCTACGTCGACGATCTGGACAAGGCTGAGGAGCAGGCGCTGGCGCTCGGCGCCACCAAGCCGGACGGCCAGCCCAACCCGGAACGCTGGCGCGTCCTCCTCGACCCTGGCGGCCACCCGTTCGACATCTGCCTCCGCTGATCCTGACCCGGCCGGCCGGCGACGGCCTCGGGCGGACCTGTCCGGCGTCTCGCGGCCGGTCGGCGCGCTCCGGAGTCGGGTTCAGCGGTCGGCGCGCTCCGGACTCGGGTTCAGCGGTCGGCGCGCTCCGGAGTCGGGCTCAGCGGTCGGCGCGCTCCGGAGTCTGGCTCAGCGGTCGGCCAGGCGGATGACGTTCTTCAGGCCGGACCAGGTGTCGTCGATCGCGATGACCTTGACGTCGACGCGGCCGTGGGCGAGGGCGTGGCCGCGGACCACGTTCTCGTCCAGGTCGGTCGGGATGCCCGACGACCGCTTCGGCCACGCGATCCACAGGGATCCCGCGGGCGTCGTCCGGTCATGCAGCGCGGGCCACCGGGACACCAGCCGGGCGGCCGTCGGGCAGAAGCACAGGATCACGTCGTAGCGGCCCCGGCCGGGCCGGCGATGGATCGTGACGCCGGGAGCGGTCTCGCCGAGATCGAGCGTCCGGGGCGCGCCGTCGAGCAGCACCGAGGCGCCCGCCGTGATGCCGAGCTTCTTGGCGAGCGGCGTACCCGAATATCCGGCCATGGCCGCATGCTGCCACATCCAGGGCTTCAGCCGATCCCGGCCGTGTCGGCTGTGCCGCGCCGTCAGCGCTGGTCGAGGACTTCCTGAGCACGGACCCGACGGCGACCTTGATGCCGATCCGCCGCGCCGCGACCGGGTGACGGTCATTCCGGTTTAGACAGGCTCGGTCTGTGGGTACCCGGTCGCCGCCACCCACGAATCGAGGAGCATTGATGTCCATCCAGGCTCTCTTCTACATCATCGCGGTGATCCTGCTCGTCCTCGCGGCGCTACCGATCGGCACCCGGGGCGTCTCGCTGGCCTTGCTGGCCGCCGCGTTCGCCCTGCTCGCCTACTCCTGGAACACCATCACGAGCTGAGGACCCGAACACGAGCTGAGGACACGATCACGAGCTGATGGTGCGGCGGTAGACCACCGCCTGCCACGGTCCCAGAACCAGATCCTCCGACGGCGGTGTCGCGGCGTTCGTCAGCAGTAGTTCGGCTGACGTCCACGCCGCGGCATCGTCGATGTCGGCCCGGGCCGGCTCCGCCGAGAAGTTGCCGATCACCAGCAGCTCGGTGGCGCCGAGCCGGCGGGTGAACGCGTACAGCTGCTCGTCATGGCGCAGCAGCATGGTGAAGTCGCCGTCCACCACGGCCGGTTCGTCATGTCGCAGCTGGATCAGCTTCCGGTAGTAGTGGTAGACCGAGTCGGGATCCGCGACCGCGGCGGCCGCGTTGATCTCGACGTGGTTCGGGTTCACCGGGAGCCAGGGCGTGCCGGTGGTGAAGCCGGCATTCGGGGACGCGTCCCATTGCATCGGCGTACGGGCGTTGTCGCGGCCCCGAGCCCGGAGCACGGTCAGGACGTCCTCGACCGAGCGTCCCTCCTTGGTGACCGCCTGGGCGTACTGACCGAGCGCCTCGATGTCGCGGAAGTCGTCGATGGAGTCGAACGGCGCGTTCGTCATCCCGAGCTCCTCGCCCTGGTAGACGTACGGTGTCCCGCGGTGCAGGTGCAGGACCGTGCCGAGCATCTTCGCCGACTCCACCCGGAACAGGCCGTCGTCGCCGAACCGGGAGACCACGCGCGGCTGGTCGTGGTTGTTCCAATAGAGACTGTTCCACCCCACGTCGGCGAGGCCGGCCTGCCAGCGGCCGAAGACGGCCTTGAGCGCGGTGAGCTTGAACGGGTAGAGCAGCCACGGGTCCGGCCCCCGATCGACCCAGACGTGGTCGAACTGGAACACCATGTCGAGCTCTTCACGAGCCGGATCCGTGTAGAGGACCGCCTCGTCCACGGTTACGCCGGGCATCTCCCCGACGGCCACCATCTCCTCGCGGCCGGCGAACACCCGGTCGTACATCTCGTGCAGGAACTCGTGGATCCGCGGCCCGTCAAGATAGGCGGCGGAGCCGTCCGCGTACGCGGCGCCGACCGGGAGGTGGCCGTCCGGCAGCGCTGGGTCCTTGGAGATGTAGTTGATGACGTCCATCCGGAAGCCGTCCACGCCCCGATCCAGCCACCAGCGCATCATCGCGTAGACGGCCTCGCGGACCTCCGGATTCTCCCAGTTGAGGTCCGGCTGCTTCCGCGAGAACAGGTGCAGGAAGTACTCGCCGGTCTTCACGTCGTACTCCCAGGCCGGACCGCCGAAGCCGGAGCCCCAGTTGGTCGGCTCGGCGCCGGGCGTGCCGGGCTCCATGCCCGCGCGCGCCGGCCGCCACCAGTACCAGTCCCGCTTCTCCGAGTCCTTCGCCGACCGGCTCTCCAGGAACCACGGGTGCTCGTCGGACGTGTGGTTCACCACCAGGTCCATGATCAGTTTCATGCCCCGGGCGTGCGTCTCGGCCAGCAGTTCGTCGAAGATCTCCAGCGAGCCGAAGACCGGGTCGATGTCCTGGTAGTCGCTGATGTCGTAGCCGTTGTCGTCCTGGGGGGAGGGATAGACCGGCGACAGCCAGATCACGTCGACGCCCAGGCCGGCGATGTAGTCGAGGTGGTCGATCACGCCGCGCAGATCGCCCATGCCGTCCCCATCCGCGTCCGCGAAGCTGCGCGGATAGATCTGGTACACGACGTCCCGCTTCCACCAGAGATCGTTCATGGTTCTCCTTGTAACACGGGGAGCAGCCGTCAGAACCGGAGAAGGCGATCGCATACTGGAGCGATGCCTCCGCACTACCGCCAGCCCGGCTGGTTCACCCGCAACGTATTCAACCGGTTCGTGGCGTTCCTGACCCGGCGCGGCGTCAGCATCCTCGGGTCCCGCGTGCTCGCAGTGCGCGGCCGGACCAGCGGTGAGTGGCGCACCACGCCGGTGAATCTGCTGGAGTTCGACGGGCACCGCTACCTGGTGTCGCCGCGCGGGAATGGTCAGTGGGTCCGCAACCTGCGAGCGGCCGGCACCGGCGAGCTCCGGCTCGGGTCGCGAACCGAAGCGTTCCGGGGACGCGAGCTCAGCGATGACGCCAAGGTGCCGGTGCTGCGGGCGTACCTGAAACGGTGGAAGGCCGAGGTCGGTATCTTCTTCGGTGGCGTCGGCCCGGACTCCACCGACGAACAGCTGCGGGCGATCGCGCCGAACCACCCGGCGTTTGAGGTGCTGCCGGTCTAGCGCCGGTACGAGGCGCGCGCTCTCGTCGCTTGATCGAGTCGTAGACTCGCGCCCATGGTGCGCTTCGGTTTGGTGGGATATGGCCTCGGCGGGCGGGTCTTCCACGCTCCCCTGATCGCGTCGGCACCAGAGATCGACTTCATGGGCGTGGTCACGACGTCTCCCGAGCGGCGCGCCGAGCTGGAGAAGGACCACCCCGGCGTCCGGGCCTTCGACTCGCTGGCGGATCTGGCCGGCGCGGGCGCGCAGGCCGTCGCCATCTCCACGCCGGCGACGACCCACGCCGATCTCGCTCGGGAGGCCATCGCGCTCGGCCTCGCGGTCGTCGTCGACAAGCCGTTCGCGCTGGATGCCGAGGCGGCCCGCGAAGTCACGACGGCCGCGGCAGACGCGGGCGTACTCCTCAGCGTCTACCAGAACCGCCGCTGGGACTCCGACATGCTGACGGTGCGCAAGCTGATCGCGGACGGCGCGCTCGGCGAGGTCCGCCGGTTCGAGTCGCGGTTCGAGCGATGGGCACCAGACCGCCAGCCGCCTGCGGCGGGCGGCGGGACGCTGCTCGACTTCGGCTCGCACCTCGTCGACGGCGCGCTGCATCTGTTCGGCCCGGCTCGCCGCGTGTACGCGGAGGTGCACTCCAGCGGCGAGCTCGACGACGACGTCTTCGTGGCGCTGCACCACGAAGACGTCGAGTCGCATCTGTGGGGCAGCTGGCGCCAGGCCGCACCCGGCCCGCGGTTCCGCGTCACCGGCACGACCGGCACGTACATCATCGACGGGATCGACGGCCAGGAGGCCGTGCTCAAGAGCGGAAAGGCGCCGAAGGGCCTCGGCGATCGCTGGGGCGTCGAGCCGGAGCACGCGTGGGGCCGGCTGTATCGCGGCGCGACCGGGGCGCCGGTGCGTAGCGTACGCGGACGGTGGGACGTCTACTACCCGGCGTTCGCCGCGGCGGTTCGCGGCGAGGGCGCGGTTCCGGTCGACCCCTGGGACGCGGTCCGCACGATGGACGTCCTCGACGCGGCTCGGATCAGTGCCGCCACGGGTGAGACGGTCGGCCTCTAGCCCACTCCGGCGGCCAGCAGCTGCGCCAGCGACGTCGCCGGGTGGCCGCTGAGCTGCTCGACCGCGGGGCTGACCGTGGACAACTCACCCGCCGCCACCGACGTGTAGGTACTCACCCACGCCTCCAGCTGCCAGTCGGGCGCGCCGTAGGCGGCCCGGGACGCGTACGCCTCGTCCAGGGCCTCGTCGTAGTAGGTGACCGTGCGGCCGGTGACGGCCGTGATGGTCGCGGCGATCTCGGCGAAGGTCAGCGCCTCCGGCCCGGTCAGGTCGTAGGTGCAGCGGGCGTGCGCGGTCGGATCCCGCAGCACCGCCACCGCCACGTCCGCGATGTCGTCCTGGGCCACCACCGCCGCGCGGCCGTCGCGCGCCGGTCCGCGGATGACGCCGTCGGCGCTGACCATGAACGGCAGGAAGTCGGCGTACAGGCTGTTGCGCAGGAACGTGAACTCGAGGCCGCTCGCCCGGATGTGCTCCTCGGTAGCCCAGTGGTCGCGCGCGAGCGTGAAGACCGCGTCCGGTGCCGCGCCCATGAACGAGGTGTAGACGAGATGCCGGACGCCGGCCGCGACGGCGGCGTCCACGAAGTTCCGGTGCCGGTCGACCCGGTCCGGGGTCTCGGGCGCGGACACCATGACCACGGTGCCGGCGCCCTCGAGGGCGCGGCGCAGCGCAACCGGGTCGCCGTATTCCGCCCGCGCCACGGTCGCGCCGGGCAGCCGCGGCGCGCGCCCGGGATCGCGGACGACGAGACGTTGCGGGATGCCCGCGGCGGCGAGGCGCCACGCGATCCGCCCGCCCAGTCGGCCGGTCGCTCCGGAGACGGCGATCAAACTCATGCTGTCTTTGTACGCCGCCAGACGGGTCGGGACATCTCAGCCAATAGTAGCGAACACGACTCGTAAGCTGATCAACACGCGACGTATACCCGATCAGCCGAGCGTTTGGCGCGAACAGGGGACGATACGCGACCCGTTCCGGGTGTCTCATTCCGGCATGACGAAGAGGGTTCGCGTGTTCGGTGCGGGGGTCGCCGCGCTTGCCCTGTCCACTGTGTTGATCGACGCATCGCCTGCCGTGGCCGCCGACCCGCACGTGATCCCACCCGACCCGGTGGCGATCGACGACATCGATGCCCTGCTCCAGCTGTACGGCACACCCGTGACGGGCCTCGCGGAGGACCCGACCGCCGATGCCCGATGCGGCAGCGCCGCGCCGGACCCGGTCCCGGACGGCGAGCCGATCGTGGTCAGCATGCCGCCGGCGCCGCCGTTCACGGTTGGCGCGATTCCCGCGTCGTCCTGGCAGAATCCTCCGGTGGCCGACCCGACGTGGCGGCTGCAGTATCAAGGTCTGATGTGGATGCGCCCGCTCGCGCGCCGCGCCGCCATGGATGGCCAGCTACAGTCCCTGGCGGCCATTGTGTCCCAGGCGGCGGCGTTCCATAAGCAGAACCCCGACCCGAACAGCAATTTGTACGGTTGGGACGAGGGCACCACGCTGCGCCGCCTGGAGACCGAGAACTGCCTGTACGCGCTCACCGGCGCGGCATCGCTGAAGCCCGGCATGACCGCCGACGCCAACGTGCTGCTCGGTCCGCGTTACGCCGGCCCGCCCAACTTTCCCGTGCACAACCACGGCCTGATGGCCAACCTGCAACTGGTACGCGCCGCCGACCTCCTGAACGTGCCGACCTGGAAGTCCGTCGCGATCAACCGGATGACCAACGAGGCGCCGCTGGCCTTCTCCAAAGTGGGCACGTCCTACGAGCAGGCCTCGATGTACCAGAACACCAACGCCAACCTGTGGGACCAGGCCGTCACGGTGCTGAGCGAGTCTCCGGGCTCGGAGGTCGCGGCCGCCACCATCGCCAAGACGGTCTCGGCGGCCCGCGCGGTGTACGCGTGGATGACGGAGCCGGACGGCGACATCGTCCAGGTCGGCGACTCCGACCAGCAACCTGGCGCGGTGAGCACATGGACCACGCCGCGGGTGCTGCGGGACAACCAAGCCGGCTGGATCATCGGGCGCTGGTCCTGGACCGACCCGAACACGAGTTACTACTCGATCCGGTACGGGCCCGGGAAGTTTGCGCACGGCCACCACGACCGCGCCGGCGGCGTCACCTGGTCGACCCGGGGCGTCCGCGTACTGGTCGGGCCCGGCCGGTTCTCGTACGACACGACCTCGAACTACAACGCCTACCAGATCGGGCCTCAGGGCCAGAACGTGGCGATCCCCGACAAGGGCAAGGTGACCAACAACAGCGCCGCGGTCACGGCGTCGGTGATCCAGGCTCCGGCGCACGGTTGGACGGTCAAGGACAAGATGTTCAGCCTCGACCACATCCGCGGCATCAACGTCAACCGCGACAAGCCCGCCATCGTGGTGTCCGACTCGTTCCCGAAAGCCAGTCTCTGGCGCCAGCACTGGCACCTCGATCCGGCGTGGAAGCTGGTCTCGGGGGGTTCGAACAGCACGACGCTGGTGTTCTCGCATCCGTCGGGCAGGCGCCTCACCATGACCACGACGGGCCGCGTGTCCAGCATCCAGCAGGGCATCACCCGCCCACCGGCGGGCTGGCATTTCCCGGTCTTCGGCTCGCGGGTCTGGGCGAACGAGATCGTGGTCCGCTCGTACGGCACCGCGTGCACCACCACGTTCACCGTGAAATAGCCGGAGTCAGGAGCGCGGGCGGACCTCCGGGCCGACCACACGGGCAGTCGCCAGCACATCGGCGAAGCGGCCCGGGTCGAGGTCGAGTCCGCCCGCGATCCAGCTTGGCTCGGCCTGATCCGGTTCGGTCATCGCGGCCACAATGTCGCCCGGCGTCAGGCCGGCCGCCTGCAGGGCGCGGATCTCGCGGCGGTTGACTCCGGGAGGCAGCGGTCCGTTGCCCAGATCGGTGCCGTACCGCACCGTCCCCCCGTACTCGAGGAAGCGCCGCAGGTTGCCGATCGCCGTGCCCTGCGCCGGGGTCGGCTCGCCCCAGCCGTGGATGTCCAGCGTGCTGATCCAGGTCATCCGGGCCGAGGCCCGGAGCAGGCCGTCGTCGACGTCCTCGGTCCACGGCGTGTGCGCCAGCATGTCGGCATCGGCCTCGTAGGCGGCAGCCACCGTGCCCGGGCCCTCCGCGTGCACCACCACCGGCAGGCCGCTGGCGTGCGCGGCCTCGACGACCGCGCGCAGCGTCTTCGCCGCCAGCATCGGCCCACCGGCGTGCGCGGTAACCTTGATCAATGTGGCGCCGCCCGCGCGGGCCTCGCCCACCGCCTCGGCCGCGTCGTCGGCGGATCGGACCTCACGCCAACTCCCGGCCGGCGCCCAGGGACGGTCGCTCGGGTACCCGCCGGGAGCGATCAGAAACGGACCGGCCAGGCGCACGCGCGGCAGCCCCGAGCCGCGCCGCCGGGCTCGTTCGGCAAGGTGCGAAACCTTCTCCGGTACGCCGCCCAGGTCCCACACCGCCGCGATGCCGCCCGCCCGCACGGTGGCCAGGTCGACCAGCGCCGAATGCACGTGGGCATCACGGAGTCCGGGTAGCACCGAGCCGGGCAGGCGCCGGCGCACGGCCGCGCGCGGGATGTCGCCGACCGGTGCCGGGGTCGCGACGCCGCCGCGTACGCGTAATGCCTCGCCGGTCCGCAGCCGGCCGTCCCACCACAGCGAGTCCGGGACCAGCCATTCCGCGCCACCCGGACCGGCGCCGTCCGGGTCCGTCACGGCTGCTTCTCCAGCACCGTACGCAGTACGGACAGGCCGCGGTACACCTCGACGAAGCTGGTGCTCAGCGGTGCCGGGCCGATCCGGATGCCGTCCGGGCGGCGGTAGTCCGGGATGACACCCCGCTCCCAGAGTGGCGTGAGCACGTGCTCGAATCCGGCCTGGCGCAGCGTCACGTGGCCGCCGCGCCGCTGGGCGTCGCGCGGGCTGACCACCTCGACGCCGAGCGGAGCGAGCCACCGGTCGGTGAGCTCGAGGACGTACCCGGTCAGCAGGACGGACTTGGCCCGGACCGCATCGATGCCGGCCTCGGCGAGCAAGTCGAGGTTGGCGTGCAGCGGGACCATGGCGAGGATCGGCGGGGTGCCGCTGAGCAGCGCGCGGATGCCGGTGGCGAACTCGTGGCCGGGCCCCATCTCGAAGGACGCCCGGTGGCCCATCCAGCCCCAGATCGGCTGCCGCAGCTCCGCCTGCAGGTCGCTGCGCAGGTACGCGAACGCGGGCGCCCCCGGGCCGCCGTTGAGGTACTTGTACGTGCATCCCACCGCGAGATCGACGTCCCACGCGTCCAGCGACACCGGAACCGAGCCGGCGGAGTGGCTGAGATCCCACATCGCCAGCGCGCCCGCGGCGTGCGCGATCCGGTTGATCGCGACCGCGTCGGCAAGCCATCCGGATCGGTACGCGACGTGGCTGAACAGCACGATCGCGGTGTCGGAGTCCACCACCGCGGCCACCTGGGCCGGCGTGATGCCGGCCGCCGGGTCGGTCTCGATCCAGCGCAGCCGCAGGTCACGCTCCGCGGCGATGCCCTCGAGCACATACCGGTCGGTGGGGAAGTTGTCCGTGTCCAGCACGATCGTGCGCCGGCCCGGGCGGGCATCGACCGCGGCGCGGGCGAGTTTGTACAGCAGCACAGTGGTCGAGTCGGCGACCACGATCTGCCCGGGCGCGGCGCCGAGCGCCACCGTGCCGAGCCGGTCGCCGAGCCGCATCGGCCACTCCAGCCAGCCATCGGTCCAGCCCCGGATGAGCCGCCCGGCCCATTGGTCGCGGACGAAGTCGTCCATCAGCCGGGCGGTCGCCTCCAGCGGCCGGCCGAGCGAGTTGCCGTCCAGGTAGGCGATCACATCGCTGTCGGCGGGGGTGATGAAGCGGTCGCGGAGAGGCCCGAGCGGGTCGGCGGCGTCCAGGGCTTCGGCGCGGGCGAGGAGGTCGTCGCTCAAGAAGGAACCCCTATCTCGGTACGGACGGCGTACAGCTCCGGGAAGAACGTCAGGTCCAGCGCCGCGCGCAGGAAGTTGACCCCGCTGGAACCGCCGGTCCCTCGCTTGAACCCGATGGTCCGCTCCACGGTCTTGAGGTGCCGGAAGCGCCAGAGCTGGAAGTTCTCCTCCAGGTCGACGAGTTCCTCGCAGGTCTCGTACGCCCCCCAGAACTTCTCGGCGTGCTCGTAGATGTTCGTGAAAACCGGGACGAGGTCGGCGTTGAACCGGTATGGCAACGTCACGTCGCGCTGCAGGATCTCCACCGGGACGTCGTGGCCGTGCCGGGACAGGTAGCGCAGGAACTCGTCGTAGACGCTCGGGGCCTCCAGCGCCTCGACGAGCAGGGCCCGCGCGGGCGGGTCGTCGTCGAAGATCGACAGCATCCGGCGGTCCTTGTTGCCGAGCGTGAACTCCACGGCGCGGTACTGGTACGACTGGAAGCCCGACGACGTGCCGAGGAAGCTGCGGAACTCGGCGTACTCGCTCGGGGTCAGCGTCGCCAGCACGGACCACTGCTCGGTCAGGCACCGCTGGATGTGCTTGACCCGGGCCAGGCCCTTGAGCGCCGGGCGCAGCTCGTCGGCGGCGAGCCGGCGCTGGACCGCGCGCAGCTCGTGCAGGATCAGCTTGAGCCAGAGCTCCGAGGTCTGGTGCTGCAGGATGAAGAGCAGCTCGTCGTGGTGCTCGGGCACGCTGACCGGATGCTGGGCCGAGAGGATCTCGTCCAGGTGCAGGTACTTGCCGTACGAAAGATTGACCTTGAAGTCACGGACGATGCCGTCCTCCAACGGACGCTGGTGTCGGGTCGACATTGACCGCTCCCTGCCTTGCGATGACGATGATCCTCAGTTCACTCCAGCACAGCGCGCCGGAATGTGACCACCCGCCCGGGATACGTCCGCCGACGTAGGCCGATCTGCGTTCCGGGCGGCATGACCGGCGCCGCGCCGACCGGCATCGTCCCAGGCATGAGACTCACCCCGCGCTGGCGTAAGGCCATCTTGACACTGCACGTGTGGGTGAAGCTCGCGCTCACCACGCTGATGCTCGGGCTGGTCGCGTTCCTGCTCTATAGGCTGGATCGACATCGCGGGCTCCTTGGCTGACGATGATCCCCTGCCTACCCCGAGGGGGTCTCGTGCCTCGTCCGGTGTTTCTGCTGCTCTCGCAGGACGACAGGGTGCTCGAGGAGCTCGCCGCGGATCTCGGGCGGCGCTACGACGCCGACTATCGGACGATCACGGCGACCGGCGCGGCGGCGGCACTTGACGAGCTTGCGCACACCGCTGGGCCGGCCGCGCTGCTGATCGTCGACGAGCGGGTGCCGGAGGCCGTGGAGTTCCTGGCCCAGGCACACGTGTTGCACCCGCGCGCGAAACGCGTACTGCTCGTCGAGCGCGGCGACTGGTCGGCGCGGCACCCGGTGATCACGGCTCTCGCCCTGGGCCGCATCGACTACCACCTGTACCGGCCGTGGCGCCCGCCCGAGCGGATCCTGTACGCGGCCGTCGCGGAGTTCCTGGCGGCCTGGGAGAAGACGGGGGAACCGGAGGTCGCCGTGTTCCGGATCGTAGGCGAGCCACTCTCGATGGCGTCCCACCAGCTGCGCGACGTGCTGACCCGCGCCGGGGTGCCGTACTGGTTCCACGACGCCGGCTCCGACGAGGGGCGGGCGTTGCTGCGTGGGGTGGGCGCCGACCCCGGCCGGCTGCCCGTGGCCGTGCACTACGACGGTTCCGTGCTGGTGCAGCCGCCGCACTCCGCGATCGCCGCGAAGCTCGGGCTGCCGACCGCGCCGCCGGTCAGCGCCTGCGACGTGGCGATCATCGGCGCTGGCCCGGCAGGCCTCGCGGCGGCCGTGTACGCGGCGTCCGAGGGCTTGAGCACGGTCGTGCTCGAACAGCTCGTGCCGGGCGGGCAGGCCGGCACCAGCTCGCTGATCCGCAACTACCTTGGCTTCCCGCGCGGCCTCAGCGGCGAGGCGCTGACCAACCTTGCACTCGAGCAGGCCTGGCTGTTCGGCGCGCATCTCGTCGTGTCCGCCGTCGCGACCCGGATCACCGCGGACGGCGAGCGGCGGCTCGTGTGGACGGGGGACGAGGCGCCGCTCGTCGCGCGGGCAGTCGTCATCGCTACTGGCGTCGCTTGGCGGCGTCTTGGCGTCGCTTCGCTCGAAGAGCTGATCGGCGCGGGCGTCTTCTACGGCGCGGCCGGCGCGGAGGCACAGGCGGTGACCGGCGGTCGGGCCTACGTGGTGGGCGCCGGCAACTCGGCCGGCCAGGCGGTGCTGCATCTGGCCCGCTACGCGGCGAACGTGACGTTGGTGGTCCGCGGGGCGAGCCCGGCCGCGAGCATGTCGGAGTACCTGGTGACCGAGATCGAGAAGAACGAGACCGTCACGGTCCGGGTCCGCACGGAGATCTCCGGTGGGGGCGGCCGTGCCCACCTCGAGTACCTCGAGCTGCGCAACCGCGACACCGGCGAGGTGGTGACCGAGGAGGCGCAGGCGCTGTTCGTGATGATCGGCGCGGAACCGCGGACGGAATGGCTCGCCGGCTTCGTGGACCGCGACGAGGATGGCTTCATCCTGACGGGCGGCTCGCGTCTGCCGCTGGAGACCAGCGTCCCGGGTGTGTTCGCGGCCGGCGATGTGCGGCACGGGTCGGTCAAGCGGGTCGCCTCGGCCGCGGGCGAGGGAGCGATCGCGGTCCAGCTCGTCCACCAATACCTGGGTTAGCGTCCCTGACCCGGGTGCGACGATACTGACCCCATCTGCAAGGATAGTCAACAATTCCGATCTCCTCTGCAAGAGCTGGTTCGACTCTTGCAGCCAGCTGACGTAGGATTCCGAACGTGACGAAGCGTCTAGCCGAGGTGGCGAAGAAGGCCGGGGTCAGCGAGGCGACGGTCAGCCGGGTGCTCAACGGGCGCAGTGGCGTCTCCGAATCCACCCGCGCGTCCGTGCTGACGGCGCTCGACGTCCTCGGGTACGAACGACCGACGAAATTGCGTGGTGAACGCGGCCGGCTGGTCGGCCTCGTCCTGCCCGAGCTGCAGAACCCGATCTTCCCGGCGCTGGCCGAGGTGGTGACCGCGTCACTGGCGCAGCGCGGGTTCACGCCCGCGCTCTGTGCGCGCACGATCGGCGGCGTGCCGGAGCGCGACTACATCGAGATGCTCCTCGATCACCAAGTCTCGGGAGTGGTGTTCGCCGGCGGCTCGTACGCGCTGGCCGACGCGGAGCACGGCCACTACCGGCAGTTACTGGATCGCCGGATGCCGGTGGTCATGGTCAACGCCGGCGTGGACGGCCTGGGGTTCCCGCACATCTCGACGGACGACGCGGTCGCCGTCGAGCAGGCATACGGGCACCTGCGCTCGCTCGGCCACGAGAAGATCGGCATGGTCATGGGTCCCGAGGACCACATGCCGTCGCGGCGCAAGCTGGCCGCCGTCGCGGAGTGCGCCGGCTGGCGCTCGCCCGACGACTGGGTGGTCGAGCGCACCACGTTCTCGATGGAGAGCGCCCGGCTCGCCGCGGCGCGGCTGATCCAGCGCGGCGTCACCGGGATGATCTGCGCCAGCGACGTGCTGGCGCTCGGCTCGATCCGCGCGGCCCGGCGCCTCGGCCTCGACGTGCCGCGCGACGTCTCGGTCGTGGGCTTCGACGACTCGATCCTCAGGACCTGCACCGACCCACCGCTGACCACCGTCCGGCAGCCCATCGAGATGATGGGCCAGGCCGCGGTGGACCTGCTGGTCAACCAGATCGAGGGCACCGGCGTCGCGCCGGACGAGCTTCTCTTCGAGCCGGAGCTGGTGGTGCGGGGTTCGACCGCGCCGGCGCGGTTGCGCGCCGCCCCGGCACAGGCGGTCTGAGCAGCACTTACTGGTTTGAGGGGCGGGCCCACCGGGCCCGCCCCCTCGTTGTGTGCGCCGGGCCACAACCGTCGAGTTTTTTCTCATGCCGGTTCAGTTCTTGCTGTATCCGGTTTGGCTTTGTATCGTCATCGCACCGAAACACTACATCGATCGTTCTGATCACTGGATCTCGATAGATCGTTCCCGAAGGGATGGACAGATGTCCGTACCGCAGTACCGGAAGGCCGCGGCGGTTGCCCTCGCCGCCGGCCTCGGGCTCAGCCTCGCGGCGTGTTCCACCAAGGGCAGCGACTCAGGGTCCGACGCCAGTGGCAAGACCGTCATCACGGTCGACTGCCAGCCGGACGGCTCACAGAAGGAACTGCTGAAGAACTGGAACGACGACGTCGCGGCGTTCGAGAAGGCGAACCCCGACATCACGATCAAGAGTGTCAGCGTCGGCCAGCAGTGCAACAACCCGCCGGACTTCACCGCCCGCCTCACCGGCGGCACCATGACCGACGTCTTCTACGGCTACATGACCGACCTCCAGCAGGTGCTGGACTCCGGTCAGGCGATGGACATCACCCAGTACGTGACCAAGGACACCATCCCCACCTGGGACAGCGTCGACCCGGCGCTCAAGCAGGTCTTCACCGACAACGGCAAGGTCTACGCCATCCCGACGAAGAACTACTCGATGGGCCTGCTCTACAACAAGACGCTGTTCACCAAGGCCGGTCTCGACGTCAGCAACCCGCCCAAGACGTGGGCCGAGGTCCGCACCGCCGCCAAGAAGATCGCCGCGCTCGGCGGGGGCGTCGCGGGGTACTCCGAGTACAGCGCCGGCAACACCGGCGGCTGGCACTTCACCGCCGAGCTGTACTCCCAGGGCGGTCAGATGGTGACCGAGGACGGCAAGAAGGCCGACTTCAACAACACGATGGGCAAGCAGGTCCTGCAGAACCTCAAGGACATGCGGTACGGCGACAACAGCATGGGCACCCGCCAGCTGCTCCAGTGGCCCGACCTGTTGACCAACGCCGCGGCCGGCAAGGTGGGCATGTTCATCGGCGCGCCCGACGCCACCACCGCCATCGTCACCCAGTTCAAGGGCACGTACCAGGACTGGGCGATGGCCCCGATGCCCGGCCAGGACGGCCCGGCGAAGGGCACCCTCGGCGGCGGTGAGGGCTACTTCTTCAAGAACGGCCTCACTCCCGACCAGGTCAAGGCCGGCCTGAAGTGGATCGCGTTCGAGAAGCTGACGCCGGGCAAGGGCCAGTTCGACTACGCCCGGGCCAAGCCGCAGAACCAGCCCGTCGGCCTGCCCGAGCCCAAGCTGTTCGCCAACGGCACCGCAGCCGGACAGCAGGAGCAGCAGCAGCGCAAGGCCAGCGAGAACCTGCCCAGCGAGAACTTCGCGCTCTTCGAGGCCACCCCGGTCCCGATCAAGGGTGAGCCGAAGAACGCACAGGCGATCTACGCGGTGCTCGACAGCGCGATGTCCGGAGTGTTGACCAGGCCCAACGCGAACATCGACGAGCTGCTCAAGACGGCGGAAACCAAGGTCAACCAGCTGCTGGCCTCGTCCGGTAGCTGACCCGACCGTGCCGGGGGCCGGACCACGGCCCGGCTCCCGGCACATCGACTCTCAGGAGTGAGCCTTGGCGATCACCACCGTCCCGAGTGCCACCGCACAACCGGGCGGCCTCGGTTCGATCCGGCCCGCCAGGCCCCGGCCGACGAGCCGCCGGCAACGGAGGGTACGGGACAGCCTCACCGGTTACGCGTTCCTCATCGGGGCGGTCTTCTGCTTCGCCTTGTTCTCCTGGTACCCGATGATCCGCGGCATCGTGATGAGCTTCCAGCACACCCGCCGCGGCGTGACCACCTGGGTGGGCTGGGACAACTACGTCCGCATCGTGCACGACCCGAGCTTCTGGACCGCCTGGAAGAACACGCTGTACTTCACGGTCCTCGCGCTCCTCCTCGGCTACCTGGTGCCGTTCTTCGTGGCGATCCTGTTCAACGAGCTCCGGCACGCCAAGGGCTACCTGCGGATCCTGGTCTATCTGCCGGTGATGCTGCCGCCGGCCTCCGCGCTCTTCCTCTTCAAGTACTACGCGTACGACCCCAGCGACGCCGGGCTCTTCAACGCGATCCTCCGCGCGCTACACCTGCCGACGTCGCAGTGGATGCAGTCGCCGAGCATGACGATGCCTGCCATGGTGATCGCATCCACCTGGATGAACATGGGCGCCGCCGTCCTGATCTACCTGGCCGCCCTGCAGAACATCCCCGGCGAGTTGTACGAGGCGGCGGAGCTCGACGGCGCCGGGATCCTGCGCCGGATCTGGACCGTGACCGTCCCACAGACCCGGCTGATTCTCGCGCTGCTGGCGATGCTGCAGATCGTCGCCACCATGCAGCTCTTCATCGAGCCGCTGATCCTGGCGAACGGCGCGGGCACCCAGGACTCGGCGACCTCGGTCGTCTACCTGATCTACCAGCACGGCTTCTTCCAGAGCGACCTCAACGGCGCTGCGGCGCTCGGCGTGCTGATGCTCCTGGTCCTCGCCGCCTTCTCCGCCGCCTACGTGCGGTTGACCACGAAACGGGACTGACATGGCACAGGAAACCCGCACCCTCATCTCCGACGCACAGCTGAGGCGGGGCAAGGGCAAGGTGCTGTACTGGACGGTGCTCACCCTCGTCGTCGTGGTGTTCACGCTCGTCTTCATCGGACCGCTGTACTGGATGGTCACCGGTGCGCTCAAGTCGGCCCAGGAGGTCGCGCAGACTCCGCCGACCTTGTTCCCGAAGCATCCCGAGGCGCAGAACTACGTAGACGCCTGGAACAACCTGAACCTCGCCAAGCTGATGTTCAACACGTTCTACTACGCGGCCGGCGCGGTGCTCTGCCAGCTCATCTTCGACACCGCCGCGGCGTACGCCCTGTCGAAGCTGCGGCCCGTCCTCGGCAACGTGGTCCTCGCCCTGATGCTGGCGACGCTGATGATCCCGGCGATGGTGCTGATCGTCCCCCAGTACGTGACCGCCATCAACCTGCCGATCGTGCACATCAGCCTGCTCGACTCGCCGTGGGCGATCTGGCTGCCGCTGGTCGCGAACGCGTTCAACATCTTCCTGCTGAAGCGGTTCTTCGACTCGATCCCCGAGGATCTGATGGCGGCGGCCATGGTCGACGGCGCCTCGCCGCTCCGCACGCTCTGGTCGATCATCCTGCCGATGTCGCGCCCGATCCTCGGCGTGGTGGCGATCTTCGGGGTGACGGCGGTCTGGAAGGACTTCCTCTGGCCGAAGCTCGTCATGCCGTCGCCGGAGACCCGGACGCTCAGCGTCGGCATCTACGCCTTCTCCGGCGGTACGCCCATGAACGTGGTGATCGCCGCCTCGGTCATCGCCGCGATCCCGGCCGTCGTCATCTTCCTGATCTTCCAGCGAAACATCATGTCCGGCCTGACCACGGGCAGCCTCAAGGGCTAGTCGAGCGCCTCCATCCCGCCAGGAAATCCAGAAAGCAGGTGCGTGTGTCCACAGTAGACGCTGGTCCCTGGTGGCGTAGCGCGATCATCTACCAGGTGTATCCGCGGAGTTTCGCCGACGGCGACGGCGACGGCATCGGCGACATCGACGGCATCCGCAGCCACCTGAGGCACCTGTCCGACCTCGGCGTCGACGCGATCTGGATGAGCCCCTGGTACCCGTCGCCGATGGCCGACGCCGGCTACGACGTCGCCGACTTCCGCGACATCGACCCGGTCTTCGGCACGCTCGAGGGCGCCGAGGCGCTCATCAACGAGGCGCACGCGCTGGGCATCCGGATGATCGTCGACATCGTCCCGAACCACATCTCCAGCGACCACCCGTGGTTCAAGGCGGCGCTCGCCTCGCCGGACGCGCCGGAGCGCGACTACTTCTGGTTCCGCCCCGGCAAGGGCGAGAGCGGCGACGAGATGCCCACCCAGTGGCGCGGCGAGTTCGGCGGTACGACGTGGACCCGGACCACCAATCCGGACGGCACCCCCGGCGACTGGTACCTGCATTTGTTCACGCCCGAGCAGCCCGACCTCAACTGGGACCACCCCGAGGTACGCGCCGAGTTCGAGGACATCCTGCGGTTCTGGTTCGACCGCGGTGTCGACGGCATCCGGATCGACTCGGCCGCGCTGCTGCTCAAGGATCCGGCCCTGCCCGAGGTCCTCGAAGACAACCCGCATCCGTACCACGACCTCGACGGCGTGCACGACATCTACCGCGCGTGGCGCCGGCTCGCCGACTCCTACGACGGCGACCGCGCGCTCATCGGCGAGGTGTGGATGCCCGAGGTCGAGCGGTTCGCCAACTACCTGCGCCCGGACGAGCTGCACGCCGCGTTCAACTTCGATTTCCTGGGCTGCGCCTGGGATCCGGCACTGATGCGCACGTGCATCGACCGCACGCTGCACGCGCACGCGGCGGTCGGCGCGCCGGCCACCTGGGTGCTGTCCAACCACGACGTCACCCGGCACGTCACCCGGTACGGCCGCGCGGACACCACGTTCAGCTTCGCCATCAACCTTGACGGCACCCCGGTCGACCTCGAGCAGGGCACCCGCCGTGCCCGTGCCGCCGCCCTGCTGTCCCTGTCGCTACCCGGCGGCACCTACATCTACCAGGGCGAAGAGCTCGGCCTGTGGGAGAACGAGCAGATCCCGGTGGAGCGGCTGCAAGACCCGATGTGGGCCCGCAACGGCCACAGCCGCGACGGCTGCCGCGTGCCGCTGCCGTGGAGCGGCGACGACTCCCCGTTCGGCTTCAGCCCGCCCGACGCCACCGCCGCCCCGTGGCTTCCCCAGCCGCCGGAGTGGAAAGACCGGACCGTTCAGGCGCAGACCGGGGACCCGAGTTCCATGTTGGAGCTCTACCGCTCGGCGATACGCCTCCGCCAGGCGGAGCCGGGCCTGCACCAGCCGTCGATGACGTGGCTGCCCAGCGAACCGGGAGCGCTCGCGTACACGCGCGGGCCCGCGTTCGCCTGCGTCGTCAACATGTCGGGACACGCCATCGCGCTGCCCGAATTCCAGACCTGCCTGCTCGCCAGTAGCCCGCTCGACGGTGTCTCCCTCCCCCAGGACACCGCCGTGTGGCTGCGCCTGCGCACCGACGGGTGAGTCCTCATCGGACGTCGCCGATCCACCGCCGGCGGCGCCCGATCACCCGCAGCTCAGCGCCCAACGACGACAGGAAGGACAACCGCAGGGGGCTTGGCCACCGAGAAAGGGACCCCCATCCCATGTCCAGATCGAGAAGACGAGTACTCGCCGCAGCGACCGCGACCGCCGTCGTCGCCGCGCTCCTGTCCGCCGTTCCGGCGACCCCGGCGGCCGCTGCCGGACCCAACCTGGCCGCCGGCAAGACGTTCACGGCCAGCAGCTTCACGGACGTGTACCCGGCGCCCAACGCGGGTGACGGCAACGCCAGTACGTACTGGGAAAGCGCCAACAACGCGTTCCCGCAATGGATCCAGGTCGACCTGGGTGCCTCGGTGAGCGTGAACCAGACCGTGCTCAAGCTGCCGCCCCTGACGGCGTGGGCGACCCGGACCCAGACGCTCGCGGTGCAGGGCAGCGCGACCGGCTCGACCTTCACCGACCTGGTGGCGAGCGCCGGCTACACGTTCAACCCGGCGACCGGCAACACGGTGACCATCAATTTCGCCGCGGCCACCACGCGTTACCTGCGGCTCCACATCACCGCCAACACCGGCTGGCCGGCCGGTCAGGTCTCCGAGCTCGAGGTCTACGGCCCGGTCACGGGCGACACCCAGGCGCCCAGCGCGCCCGGCAACCTGGCCTACACCCAGCCGGCCAGCGGCCAGATCCGGCTCACCTGGAACGCGTCGACCGACAACGTCGGCGTCACCGCCTACGACATCTACGCGAACGGGACGCTGCTCACCAGCGTGGCCGGCAACGTGCTGACCTACACGGATCTGCGCCCGGACAGCGAGACGGTCTCGTACTACGTCCGGGCCCGGGACGCCGCCGGCAACGCCTCGCCGAACAGCAACACGGTCACCCGTACCGGCAGCTCCGGCGACACCCAGGCGCCGACCGCCCCCGGCACGCTCACCTACACCCAGCCGGCCGGCGGGCAGATCCGCCTGGCGTGGGGTGCGTCGACCGACAACGTGGGCGTCACCGCGTACGACGTCTACGCGAACGGGTCGGTACGCGCCAGCGTCGCCGGCAACATCCTGACCTACACCGACAGCCAGCCGGACTCGGCCACGGTCTCGTACTACATCAAGGCCCGGGACGCGGCCGGCAACGTCTCGGCGGCCAGCAACACGGTCACCCGGACCGGCACCGGCGGCCCGGGCAGCAACCTCGCGGTGGGCAAGCCGATCACGGCGTCGTCGACCGTGTACACATACGTCGCCACGAACGCGAACGACAACGACGTGGCCACCTACTGGGAGGGCGCGCCCGGCGCCTACCCGAGCACGCTCACGGTCGCGCTCGGCGCCAACGCGTCGACCAGCGCCATCGTGATCAAGCTCAACCCGGACCCGATCTGGGGCACCCGCCAGCAGACGCTGTCGGTGCTGGGTCGCGAGCAGAGCTCTTCGACGTTCGCCACGCTGGTCAACTCGGCGACGTACACCTTCAACCCCGCGACCGGCAACACGGTGACCATCCCGGTGGTCGCGACCGCCGCGGACTTCCGCCTGCAGTACACCGCGAACACCGGCGCGCCCAACGGCCAGGCCGCTGAGTTCCAGATCATCGGCACTCCGGCGCCGAACCCGGACCTGACGATCTCCAGCATGTCGTTCTCGCCGGCTTCGCCGGTCGAGACCGACCCCGTCACGCTGTCGGCCACCGTCCGCAACGCGGGCAACGCCGGCAGCCCGGCCTCCAACGTCAACTTCTACCTGGGTACGACAAAAGCTGGCTCAGCCACGGTCGGGGCACTCGGGGCCGGCGCATCGACGACGGTCGAAGCGAACATCGGCGCTCGTGACGCAGGCACGTACGCCCTGAGCGCGAAGGTGGACGAGGCCAACACGGTCATCGAGACGAACGAGGCGAACAACTCGTACAACAACCCGACGAACCTGGTGGTGTCCCCGGTCGCCAGCTCCGACCTGATCGCCTCGGCGGTGAGCTGGTCGCCGAGCAACCCGGCCGCCGGCAACACGGTCGCGTTCTCGGTGACGATCAAGAATCAGGGCACGGTGGCCTCGGCGAGCGGCTCGCACGGCATCACGCTCACTGTGCTGAGCGGCACGACGGTCGTGCGGACCCTGACCGGCTCGTACTCGGGCACCCTGGCCGCCGGCGCGTCCTCGCCGGCGATCAACCTCGGCACCTGGACGGCCGTCAACGGCAAGTACACCGTCCACACCGTACTGGCGGCCGACGCCAACGAACTGCCCGTGAAGCAGGCCAACAACACCAGCGACAAGCCGTTCTTCGTCGGTCGCGGCGCGAACATGCCCTACGACATGTACGAGGCCGAGGACGGCTCGATCGGGGGCGGCGCGCAGATCGTCGGGCCCAACCGGACCATCGGCGACCTCGCGGGCGAGGCGTCCGGACGCAAGGCCGTCACGCTGACCTCCACCGGCGCGTACGTGCAATGGACGACCCGGGCCAGCACCAACACGCTGGTCGCCCGGTTCTCCATCCCGGACGGCACGACCAGTTCGATCAACGTGTACGTCGACGGCACGTTCACCAAGACGTTGCCGCTGACGTCGAAGTACGCGTGGCTCTACGGTAACGAGGCGCAGCCGCAGAACTCCGGAACCGGCCCGCGGCACATCTACGACGAGGCGAACATCATGCTGGCCGGCACGGTCGCCGCCGGCAGCGTCATCAAGCTGCAGAAGGACGGCGGCAACGGCGGCACCATCGCGATCGACTTCATCAACACGGAGCAGGTCGCGCCCGTCGCCAACCCCGACCCTGCCCGGTACGTGGTACCGACCGGCTTCGACCAGCAGTCCGTGCAGAACGCCCTGGACACCGCGCGCCAGGACACCAGCAAGCTCGGCGTCTACCTGCCGGCCGGCGACTACCAGACGCAGAACAAGTTCCAGGTGTACGGCCGGGCCATCCAGGTCGTCGGCGCGGGCCCCTGGTATACCCGGTTCTTCACGCCGCAAGCGCAGACGGAGACGGATGCCGGGTTCTCAGCCCAAAGCGGGGCGGGCGGCTCGACGTTCAAGAACTTCGCGTTCTTCGGCAACTACACGATCCGCATCGACGGCCCGGGCAAGGTGTTCGACTTCTCGAACATCGCGGGCATCACCATCGACAACATCTGGACCGAGCACGTGGTGTGCCTGTACTGGGGCGCGAACACCGACAACATGGTGATCAAGAACTCGCGCATCCGGGACACGTTCGCCGACGGCATCAACATGACCAACGGCAGCACCGGAAACCTCGTCGACAACAACGACGCGCGGGCCACCGGCGACGACAGCTTCGCGCTGTTCTCGGCGATCGACGCGGGCGGCGCGGACGAGATCAACAACACCTACCAGAACCTGTCCACCACGCTGACCTGGCGCGCCGCGGGCATCGCGGTCTACGGCGGGTACGCCAACACGTTCAAGAACATCTACATCGCCGACACGCTCGTCTACTCGGGCATCACGATCAGCTCGCTGGACTTCGGCTACCCGATGAACGGCTTCGGCGCGGACCCGCCGACCGTCTTCGACAACATCTCCATCGTGCGGGCCGGCGGACACTTCTGGGGCGCGCAGACGTTCCCCGGCATCTGGGTGTTCTCCGCGTCGAAGGTCTTCCAGGGCATCCGGGTGAACAACGTCGACATCGTCGACCCCACCTACTCGGGCATCATGTTCCAGACCAACTACGTGAACGGCGTCGCGCAGTACCCGATCAAGGACACCATCTTCACCAATGTCACGATCACCGGCGCGCAGAAGAGCGGTGACGCGTACGACGCCAAGTCCGGCTTCGGCCTGTGGGCGAACCCGCTACCGGAGGCCGGCCAGGGACCGGCGGTCGGCTCGGTCACGTTCAACAACCTGCAGATGAGCAACAACTACAGAGACATCGAAAACCAGACGACAACGTTCACGATCATCCGCAACTAACGCGAGACCCCGTCGATCTTGGACTTGTGGTTGGAACAAAAGCCATGTCGAGTCCTAAAAGGGCAACCACCAGTCCAAGATCGCGGGGAGGGTCAACCCGTGATGGGGACGTTGGCGCCCTCGCGCACGTAGACCGGGATCTGGGTGAGCGGGGCGTTCTCCTCCACTACCGTGCCGCCGTCGTACGTGCGGCCGCTCCAGACGTGGGTCCAGCGGGTGCCGGGTGGCAGGTAGACCGACCGGCTCCGGGCACCCGCCTCCAGCACCGGCGCGACAAGCACGTCGGGGCCGAACATCATCTGGTCCTCGACGACCCAGGCGCGATCGTCGTCGGGGAAGTCGACGAACAGCGGCCGCATCGCGGGCAGGCCGTCGGACGCCGCCTTGTCGAGCTGCTCGTGCAGGTACGGCCGCAGCCGCTCGCGCATCGCCATGACGCCGGCGATGATGCGGTACGCCTCGTCGCCGAACGCCCACACCTCGTTCGGCCCGCCCGTCATGTCCCAGCCGGTCGCCATGCGCGGCTCCCGATTGCCGTGCAGCCGGAACAGCGGGCAGAACGCGCCGTACTGGAACCAGCGGACCATGAGCTCGCGGTAGTCCTCGTCGCGGGCGTCGCCGCCGTGGAAGCCGCCGATGTCGGTGGTCCACCACGGGATCCCGGCGATGCCGATGCTCAGGCCGGCCCGCACCTGGCGGCGTAGCGAGTCCCAGGTCGCCGGGATGTCGCCGGACCAGACCGCGGCACTGTACTTCTGCTGGCCCGCCCACGCGGAGCGGCAGAGCAGCACGGTCTCGGCGTCGGCCGGGTCGCCGTTCTCCTCGGCGGCGCGCGCCATGCCCTCGGCGAACATGCGGGCGTTGTCGCGCGGGTAGATCCCCGCGACCTCGGCGCCCGGGCCGGCGTGCATCGCGAGGTTGGCCATGTGCCCGGGATTGATCTCCGGCTCGCAGGCGTCCAGCCACCACACCCGTACGCCGAGGTCGTGGTAGTTGCGCTTGACCACCGACCAGAGGAAGTCGCGCGTCCGGGGGTTGGTGGGGTCGTAGAACGCGACCGGCATGGCCACGGCCATGCCCTTGTCCCGGATGGTCGTCTGGAACTCCACGCCCTGGTCCGCGCCGACCAGCATGCCGTTGTCGCGCAGCGTCTCGTAGTTCTCCGACAGCGGGGAGACGGTGGGCCAGATCGACACCATGAGACGCACGCCGAGCTCGTCAAGCTCGCGCATCATCGCCGGCGGATCGGGATACTCGGCCGGATCCAGCTGGTAGTCGCCCATCGCGGTCCAGTGGAAGAAGTCGGTGACGATCACCGACAGCGGCAGGCCGCGGCGGCGGTACTCGCGCGCCGCCTCGAGCAGCTCCTCCTGGCTGCGGTAGCGCAGCTTGCACTGCCAGAAGCCGCTCGCCCAGCGCGGCAGCCGCGGCGCATGGCCGGTGGCGTCGGCGTAACGAGCCAGGATCCGCGCGGGCGAGCCCACCGTGAGGAAGTAATCGATCGCCCGTGCCTGCGTGGCGGTCCAGCGCGTGGCGTTGTCCGCGAATTCCACCCGGCCGACCGCCGGGTTGTTCCACAGGAACCCGTAGCCGCGGTTGCTGAGCACGAACGGGATGGACACCTCGGCGTTGCGCTGGATCAGATCGAGCGCGAGTCCCTTGTGGTCGAGCCGGCCGTGGGTGCGCTGGCCCATGCCGTAGAGGCGCTCCCCTTCGTACGCCCGGAACTGCTGGTGAATCTCGCCGCTGCCGGTGCGGTTGCCGTAGAAGACGCGCGCGCCGGGCCACCAGAAGTGCTCGCGCTCCTCGGCGAGCAGCTCCTCGCCGGTGGCGGTACGCAGGAACCGGACGAGCGGGAACGGGTACCCGTCGTCGGCCGACTGGCCGACCTCGACGGTGACGTCGCCGTTGACCATCCAGGCCACCTTGCCGTCGATCTTGATGACCGACGTGCCGTCGCCGGCCGGCCGGACGTCCAGGGCGCCGACGTCCGAGGCCGGAAGGGACGATTGCGCGGCCCGGACCCGGACGCTGTCGGAGCCCCAGGGTTCGACGCGCAGGACCTCGTGCTGGTGGCGGACCTCGAGGGCGTCACCGTCGCGAGTGAACAGGTTCAAAGCCGACTCCTTACTTGATGGCGCCCGCGGTCGTGCCGGCCGCGACATAGCGCTGGGCCACCACGAGCAGGACGAGGGCGGGTATCGAGGCCAGGACGGCGGTGGCCATGACCGAGCTCCAGTCCTTCACGTACGAACCGATGTAGGTGAACAGGCCTAGCGTCACCGGGCGGACGTTCTCGGTCGTCGTGAGCGTGAGGGCGAACAGGAAGTCGCCCCACGTGAAGAGGAACGTGAATAGCGCCGCCGTGACCAGCGCGTTGCGGGACATCGGCAGCACCACGGAGACGAACGAGCGGATCGGCCCGGCGCCGTCGACCCACGCCGCCTCGACCACCTCAGACGGGATGTCCAGCATGAACGCGCGCAGGATGAGCATCGCGAACGGGATGCCCGCGGTGGAGTCGGCCAGGATCAGTCCACCGATCGAGTTGAGCAGGCCGAGGTCGTTGTACGCGCTGTACAGCGCGTTCGCCACCACGATGCCCGGCACCATCTGGCTGACCAGGATGCCGAGCAGCACCAGGCCGGCGCCGCGGACCCGGAAATGCGCCAGCGCGTACGCCGCCGGCGTCGCGATGAGCAGGCTGAACACCACGCTGCCGAGCGAGATGATCATGCTGGTCGCCAGGTGTCCGCCCTGGTCGTGCAGCGCCTGGGTGTACCCGCGCAGGCTGAGGTGGATCGGGATCCAGGGCGTGCCGACCGCGGAGCCGCTGGGCTGCAGCGACACGTTGACCATCCAGTAGACCGGGAACAGCAGCACGGCGAGGATCAACACACCGGCGACGGTCTTACCCCAACCCCCGTTGAGACGCTCACTCATCGAGGGCCCTCCGGTTCGCGCGCAGGTAGATGAAGGCGAACAGCGCCGAGATGACGATGAGGATGTTGCTCAGCGCCGCGCCCTGGCCGAAGTCGAACTCCACGAACGACAGGTGGTACGACTGCGTAGCGATGGTCTGGGTCGCGTTCGCCGGGCCGCCGCCGGTCAGTCCGAGGATGATGTCGAGCACCTTCAGCGTGTAGACCACGCCCAGCACCAACACGACGCTGACCACGGGACGTAGCTGCGGCCAGGTGATGTAGCGGAACGCCTTCCAGCCGGTCGCGCCGTCCAGTTCGGCGGCCTCGTACAGCTCGTCGGGGATGTTCTGCAGGCCGCCGTACAGGATGGTGGTGTTGAACGGGATGCCGATCCAGACGTTGACGATGATGCAGGCGACCAGCGCCAGCGACGTGCTGGTCAACCAGCCTGGCCGGCCGCCGCCGATCAGGTGCAGACCGCCCAAGAACCGATTCAGGGCGCCGTTGTCCTGGTCCAGGATCCAGCGCCAGATCGCGCTGGAGACGATGAGCGGGATGAGCCACGGCAGCAGGAGCAGCGACCGCAGCACGCCGGCGAGCGGGAAGCGGCGCCGGAAGTAGACCGCGATGGCGAGCCCGATGACGAACTGCCCGGCGATCGACCCGACCGTGAACAGCAGCGTGTTGACCAGCGCCTTGTCGAACACTGCCGACTTGACGACCGTGACGTAGTTGTCGAAGCCGACCCACGGCGCCTCGCCGGTGTAGAACGTGCGCGTCGTGTAGTTCTGGAATCCCATCAGCAGGTTCTTGACGACGGGATAGCCGAAGAACGGCACGAGGTAAGCGATCGCCGGCAGCAGGAAGAGCAGCTCGAGCGCGCGCTGCCGGCGCCGCGGGCCCGAACGACTTTTGATCTTGGCTAACGGACCCGCGGGCCCGCCCCTCGTGGGGCGGGCCCGCAGGCGCAGATCAGCCATTCTGGGCCTCTTGCAGGGCCTTCAGCGGCGGCTGGCCGCCGGCCAGCGCCGACTGCACACCAGTGTAGATCTTGGTGGCGGCCTTGGGCCAGTCGGCTCCGAGTTCCCCGGTACGCGAGCGCGCGTTCGCGACGAGTTCGCTGAAGGCCTTCATGGACGGCTGGTCCGCCACGAACTTCGCCTGCAGCGCCGTCTTCGTGGGGACGGTCTGCCGTTCCTTGGCCAGCAGCAGCTGGTTGTCGTCGGAGTTGAGGCAGGCGACCACCTTGGCGGCCTTCTGTTGCCGGTCCTTGCTGCTGGTCTGCGGCGCCGTCCACGTCTCGCCGCCGAGCGGCGCGACGGCGGTGCCGCCGGCCTGCGGCGACGGGATCGGGACGACGTCGTAGTGCAGCTTGGGGTCCGCGTTGAGGACCGGGAACTGCCAGGGACCGTTCACCATCATCGCGGCGTTGCCGGCCTTGAACTGGTCGTTGACGTCGGCCTGGGTCCAGTTGACTACGGACTTGGACGCCGAGCCGTCCTTGACGAGGTCGACCCACAGCTGGAGCGCCTGCGCCACCTGCGGCGTCGCGATGTCCTTCTCGTCGCCGCCGTTAGACCACATGAACGGCAGGAACTGCCAGGTGCCCTCGTAGTTGGCGGGCGCCGAGAACGCGATGCCGTACTGCTTGCCGGAGGTCAGCTTCTTCGCGGCCTTCTTCAGCTCGTCCCAGGTCCTCGGCGGGGTCACGCCCGCCTTGGCCAGGATGTCCTTGTTGTAGAAGAGGCCGATCGTGTTGGTGACCGGCTGCAGGCCGTACAGCTTGCCCTGGTACGTGGACGCGTCGACGACGCCCTTGACGTAGCCGTCGGCGTTGAGGCCGTAGTCGCCCAACGGCGACAGCGCCCCGGTGGCGGCGATCTGCTGCAGGTCGGGGTTGTCGAGCATGAGCACGTCCGGCAGCGTCCGCGATGAGCTCTGCTGCAGCACCTTGGCGATGAGCGTGTCGCCCGGTACGGCCTCGCGCTGGATCGTGACGCCCTCGGCCGCGCCGCACGCGTTCAGGACCTTGGTGTAGACGCTCTTGTCGGGCTCGTTGTTGTAGTAGTCGAGCACTCGCAGCGTGTTGGCCTCGCCGGAGGAGCCGCTGGAGCCGCCACCGCCGCAGGCGGCGAGGGCCAGGGGAAGGGTGAGAACCGCGACGGCTGCCAGCCGCGTCCTGGGGTTCATGCGGGTGTCCTTTCGTCGGGAGTGCGGATCGTCGATGCGTATCGATAGTGGGCGTGTGAACGAACCGAAGGCGGACGTGCTCGGTCAGGGTGCGGTCAACACCGTGCGGGCATGACGGTGCTGCGCCGGGTGAGCCGCGGTTCGAGCAGGTCGATCGCCGGCGGCGGCCCGGCCGGGGTGGGGTCGAGGAGCCAGAAGAGCGTCCGCATCGCCCGCCGCGACGATTCCCGCGGCTCGGGCGACACGTTCGTGACCGGCGGCTCGGTTTCCTCGGCCGCACGGTCCGTGCACACGCCGATCACCGACACGTCCCGGCCCGGGACGATCCCCCGGGCGTTGAGCACGTGCAGCACCGGCTGGATAGCACGCGAGTTCGGGACGACCAGGCCGAGCCGGTCGCTGCCGCGGTCGGCGAGGGCCTGGTCGACCGCCTCGTTCGCGGCGGCCCGTCCGGGCTCGACCGGGGCGATCACCTCATACGGCAGCCCGTGCCGGTCGGCGGCGGCCAGCGCCGCGTCCATGAACCGGCGGACGAAGTTGAGGTCGCGGTCGATCATCTCCGACGGGTGGCTGATGAAGGCGAGCCGCTCGTGGCCGGTGGCGGCCAGTTCGTCGACGGCGAGCCGCGCGGCGAGCGGGTAGTCGAGGTCGACGCAGTGCAGTCCCATCGGGTCCTCCGGCACGCCGACGAGGACCACCGGGACGGGCAGGGACGCGGCCACCGGGATGCGGTCGTCGCCTCGGCCATGGATGTCCATGAGCACGATCGCGTCGCACAGCGACCGGCCGGCCAGCCGGCGCAGGCCGGCCGAGCCCTCGTCCGCGGTGACCAGCAGGACCTCGTAGTCCCGCTCGCGGGCCGAGCTCGCGATGGTCTCGATGAACGGCAACAGGCCACCGGTGTCGGCACCGGAACTGAACGGCACGACGAGCCCCACGACATTGGTGCGCTGGCTGGCCAGCGCGCGGGCGCCCTGGTTCGGCTCGTAGGTGAGCTCCTTGATCGCCGCGAGTACCCGCAGCCGCGTGTTCTCGGAGATCGGGCGCTTGCCGGTCATGACGTAGGAGACCGTGCTCTGCGAGACGCCGGCCAGCCGCGCAACGTCCTTGCTGGTGAACGCGACCACGGGGCACCTCCCGGAGGGCGACGTCGATACGCATCGTCGATACGCATCGATTACCGAGATGTTAAACGTGTGAGTATGGCTACGCAAGAGCCGCCGGCCGGCGGCTCGGACACGACCGAGCGCCGTAACGTGTAGGAAATGCCTACGGCACACGGGCTGACCAGGCTCGGGGCAACCGGACAACGACACAGGCGGGCTGCGGACATGACGGAGTCACTACGGGTGACCGAGGGCGGCGATGCGGCGGGCACCGACCTGTCTCTGGGGGTCGAGGAAGAGCTGCACGTCGTCGACCTCACGACCCGGGAGCTGGTGCCGCGGGCGCCCGAGGTGCTCGACCAGCTGGAGGCCGTCCACTTCTCGGCCGAGCTGCACCGTTCGGTCGTCGAGACGAACACCAGTGTCACCGCCACTCTCGACGGCCTGCGCGACGCTATCGTGGCGCGGCGTCGGCAGGCCATCGGCGTCGCCGAGTCGCTCGGGCTCGGGCTGGTCGCGGCCGGCACCGTGCCCCTGGTGGACCTCGACACCCTGCCCGTGACGCCCACCTCGCGCTATCGCCGCATGCTCGACGACTACCAGCTGCTGGTGCGCGAGCAGCTGATCTGCGGCGCGCAGGTGCACGTCGGCATCCCGGACCGCGACGAGGCCGTGTCCGTGGCGCAACGCGTCGCGCCGGCGCTGCCGGTGCTGCTGGCGCTGTCGGCCAGCTCGCCGTACTGGATGGGCGAGGACTCCGGCTACGCGAGCACGCGATCGCTGATCTGGATGCGCTGGCCCACGGCCGGCGACAGCGGCGTCGTGGCCTCCGCCGTGGACCACGATGCGCTGGTCGCGGATCTGATCGCCTCCGGGACCATCACCGACCCCAAAATGGTCTATTTCGACGTACGGCCGTCGGCCCACCTGCCGACCGTGGAGCTGCGGGTCACCGACTCAAGCCCGGACGTCGATACCGTGGTGCTGCTGGCCGGGCTGTTCCGCGGGCTGGTGCTGCGGGCGCGGCAGGCGTACCGGGCCGGCGAACCGCTCACGCCGACACGACCGCCGCTGCACCGGGCCGCGACGTGGCGGGCGGCCCGGTCCGGGCTCGAGGGTGAACTGCTCGACCTGCCCCGCTCGCCCGTGCCGGTCCCCGCCGCCGTCGCCGTCGAGCGGCTGGTCGGCGACCTGCGGCCGCAGCTCGAGCAGCTGGGCGACTGGGACCAGGTGTTCGACCTGTCGGTACGGGCGCTGAGCCGGGGCAGCTCGGCCGCGCGGCAGCGCCGGGCGATGGCCCGCCGGGGCCGCCTCTCCGACGTGGTCGACCTGGTGGTGGCGGACACCCGCGGCGGCGCCACCGGCATCGGTCCGCAGGGCCAGACGGTCCCGGCCGGGCTCACGCCGTACGCGGGGGCAGCCGACGAGGCGTTCCCCGCCGGCGACGTCGAACCGGCGTACGCGGGGATCGTGAACGTATTGAGCGCGCTGGGCCCCGCCGGGCTGCGCCGCCGCGAGGACACAAGGGACGACGAGCAGCGCGCCCGCGGGATCACGTTCAGCGTGGCCGGCGAGGCGGCCACCCGGTTGTTCCCGTTCGACCTGGTGCCACGGATCGTGCCGAGCGGCGATTGGGCGCGGCTGCGGGCGGGGCTGGTGCAGCGCGTCAGGGCGCTGGACGCGTTCGTCGGTGACGTCTACGCCGATCGGGTCGTGGTGAAGGACGGCGTCGTGCCGGACTGGGTCATCGACGGCTCGCCCGAGCTGCGCCCCAGCGGCGCCCTGGTGCACCGCGCCGCGGTGCGCGCCCAGGTCGCCGGCGTCGACCTGGTCCGCGACGGCGACGGCGGCTGGCACGTGCTGGAGGACAACCTACGCGTACCATCCGGTATCGGGTATGCCATGCAGAACCGGCGGCTCACCGAAGCCATCCTGCCCGAGCTGCCCCGGCCGGCGGATCTGCTCAGTGTCGAGAACACCCCCGCGCTGCTGCTGCGAGCGCTGCGCGACGCGGCCGGGCCGGCGGCCGGCGACGACCCGGCGGTGGTCCTGCTGAGCCAGGGTCCGGACGACTCGGCGTGGTTCGAGCACCGGATGCTCGCCGAGGAGATGGGCGTCCCGGTGGTACGTAGCACGGAGCTGCTCGTCGACGGCGGCGCCGTGAGCCGGATCCGGAACGGGAAGAAGTACCCGGTCGACGTGATCTACCTGCGGATGAACGAGGACAGCCTGGTCCACTCGCCCGGCGCGGACGGCATGCCGCTCGGGCCGAGCCTGGTCGCGGCGCTGCACGCCGACACGATCGTGCTGGCCAACGCGCTCGGCAACGGCATCGGCGACGACAAGGCCGTGTACGCGTACGTGCCCCAGCTGATCGAGTACTACCTCGGCGAGAAGCCGCTGCTCGCCGACGTGCCGACGTACCTGTGCGGCATCCCCGAGCAGCGAGTCGAGGTGCTGGGCCGGCTCGAGGAGCTGGTCTGCAAGCCGGTCGACGGCTACGGCGGCGACCGCATCGTGATCGGCCCGCACGCCAGCGCCGAGGACCTCGCCGCGGTACGCCGGCAGATCCTCGCCGCGCCGCACCGCTGGGTCGCGCAGGAGGTGGTCAGCCTCTCCACCCACCCGGTGTTCGACGGCCACGAGCTGGCCCCACGGCACGTGGACCTGCGCGCGTTCGTGTTCACCGGGACGGCCTCCGTGGTCGCTCCCGCCGCCCTGACCCGGGTCGCGCCGGCGGGAAGCATGATCGTCAACTCGTCACGAGGTGGCGGTTCCAAGGACACTTGGCTTCTCGGGTAGGAGCGTTACGCCCCGGATACACGACCGAAACGCCGGACGCACATCCTGGTGAATCTTGGGTGTGCCTCCGACCGCCCCCAAGGAGGTCCGGATCATGTGTGGAATCGGCGGCGAACTCAGGTTCGACGGCCGCGCGGCGGATGGCGAGGCTGTCAGCCGGATGCTGCCGAGCCTCGAGTCGCGCGGTCCCGACGGCGAGGGCTTCTGGCAGCACGGGCCACTCGCGTTCGGGCATCGGCGGCTCAAGATCATCGACTTGTCGGACGCCGGCAGGCAGCCGATGACCGACGACGAGCTCGGCCTGACGCTGGTCTTCAACGGCTGCATCTACAACTACCGGCAGCTGCGCGAGGAACTCCGCGGCTATGGCTATCGGTTCTTCTCCACCTCGGACACTGAGGTGATCATCAAGGCGTACCACCGGTGGGGCGCCGATTGCGTCCGGCATTTCCTGGGCATGTTCGCGTTCGCCATCGCCGAGCACGGGACCGGCACCGTGATGCTGGCCCGGGACCGGCTCGGCATCAAGCCCATGTACCTGGCCGAGACGCCGGGCCGGCTGCGCTTCGCCTCCACG
>DASYTU010000149.1:0-22994 GCA_036001925.1 Actinoplanes sp. | reverse complement strand
GGTTGGAGATCCAGCACTTCTTCGAGGTCTACAAGGATCTCGAGCCGGGAAAGTCGGTCGAGGGTGCCACCTGGGTCGGACGCGCCGAGGCTGAAGCCGAGATCCACGAGTCACGCCGACGCGCGGTAAACCATTAGGTCCGGCGCGGCTGGCAGGGCCCACCCCGATCGATCGCTCAGGGAGCGGCGGGCGTGGGCGGTGGTGCGTGCAAGCCGGCTAGCATCATGCTGGCAAGCCGCCGCCAGTCTCCTCCGCCGGCAATCGCCGCCGACAACCCGCACATGAGCGCCTGGACATCGCCAAGGGTGACGTCCTGGCGAACACTGCCGTTGGCCTGCGCCCGCTCGAGCAGGGTTGCGAGCCTCTGGTTGAGCCGGTCACGCTCGCCCGCCCAGATCCCGCCCGACTGGCAGGCCGCCATAAACGTGTCCCGCAGACCGGCGTCGGTTGCCATCTGCTCCGCGTTCCGATAGACGAAGCACTCGATCGCCGCCCAGACGTCGACCGTTGCCAGCGCCGTCTCGGCCTCCGAGATGCAGCCACTGAAGCAATGGGTCGCGAGCTCGGCAACCAGATGCTCCTTGGTCGGGAAGTGACGGTATAGCGTTCCGACACCGACCTTCGCCCGCCGAGCGATGTCCTCCATCTGCACTGCGGTGCCCAGCTCGCGAAACGCGATCTCGGCAGCCGCAATGATCTTCTCCCGGTTCCGGCGCGCATCGGCCCGCTGGTGGCGCTCGGCGACGGCATGATCAAGCTCCCCGATTCGCTGAGACGCGGCCCGGGGGGTCGGTGGTGGCGCGATATTCGCGCTGGCAGTGGCCATACCTCTCACAGCGTACGACAAATCACTTGACAAACGGAAGTCGGCTTCCGGTACTGTTTAGCCCGTAACCGGAACCGGAGTTCCAATTCCGTTAGGAGCTGTATGTCTTCGCACGTAGCGAGCCGTACCGGGGCGCTCGATACGTCCTCGGGGGACCGATCCCGCTGGCTCGCCCTCGCTCTGCTTGCAACGACTCAGTTCGTTCTCATCCTCGACGCCGCCATCGTCGGCGTCGCGTTGCCGTCGATCGGCAAGGATCTCGACCTCAAGCAGGCGGACCTCTCGTGGATCGCCAACGCGTACACCCTGCTCTTCGGCGGTTTCCTGCTGCTCGGCGGGCGGCTTGCCGATCTGTTCGGGCGTCGCCGGCTGTTCGTCGGCGGGCTCGCGCTCTTTACCGCCGCCTCCCTCACAGCGGGACTCGCGCGGTCCGGCGCGATGCTGATCACCGCGCGCGGTATCCAAGGCTTCGCCGCGGCGCTCGTCTCGCCCGCCGCGTTGTCGCTTGTCATGATCTTGTTCAGGGACGGCTCGGAACGTAACAAGGCGCTTGGCATTTGGGGCGCCGTGGCCGGCTCGGGCGCGGCGGCCGGTCTCGTCCTCGGTGGCCTGCTGACCGACTGGCTCGGCTGGGAGTCGGTGTTCTACGTCAACATCCCGATCGGTATCGCCGCCGTCGCTCTCGCCTTCCGGCTGCTCCCCGCCACCGGCTCGACGGCGGGAGCCCGGGGATTCGACCTGGCCGGTGCGGTGTCGGTCACGGCCGGCTTGGCTCTGCTCGTCTACGTCCTCGTCGATGCGAACGACGCAGGCTGGGCGTCAGCGCAGACCCTCGGCCTCGGCCTATTGGCGCTGGTCCTCCTCGCTGCGTTCGTTGTGATCGAGATGCGGGCCCGCCATCCGCTGGTGCCGCTGCGCATCTTCCGTGCGCCAATGCTGCGCGGCGCCAACGCCGCGGCGATCCTGATGACGATGGCGCTCTTCCCGACGTTCTTCTTCATCACGCTCTACACGCAGCAGGTTCTCGGCTATTCGCCGATCAAGTCAGGCCTAGCGCAACTCCCGTTCGCGCTCACGATCATCCTCATGGCGAACGTCGTACCTCTGATCATCGGCCGGATCGGGTTGAAGGCGACCATGGTCACCGGTCTGGTGATCACTGCGGCGGGCTTGCTGTGGTACTCCCGCCTCTCACCGAACGGGTCCTTCCTGAGCGACCTGCTCGGACCTTCGTTGTTGACTGCGGGCGGCGCCGCCCTTGCATTCATCGCGACGACGATCGGAGCGACCAACGGCGCGGCCGAGCACGAGGCGGGCCTGGCCTCCGGCCTAATCAACACGACCCAGCAGGTCGGAGCGGCACTCGGCCTGGGAGTCCTGGTCGCCGCGGCGACCGCGCGTACCGAGAGCGCGGTGTCCGGTGGGGAACAGATTCTCGGGGTCGCCCTAACTGAGGGTTATCGCGCGGGGATTCTCGTCGCAGCCGGGATCGCGCTGCTCAGCGCGATCGTGGCCGCAACGCTGTTCCCACGCCGGCCGTCCGAGCCGGCGCCAGTCCCGGCCCAGCGGGAGCACCAGGCCGCACTCGCCCTCGAGCCGAGCTACGACTAAGCCTACGGGACGCTTAGCCCCGGGCAGCCTTCCCGCTTGTTTCGACGGACGAGCCTTGGCAACCGCATCAGGGGCACCTTCACCCTCACCCGATAGGTCAGGGTGAAGGTGCCCCTCATGCGTCGCGGGACCGGGGACGCACGCTCAGCGTGTGCGAGGTGGTATGCGGATGCTCAGAGGAGGAAGCCTGCGGGGAACGGGTCGTCCGGATCGAGGAGATACTGCGCAATCCCGGTGACCCAGGCGCGCCCGGTGACGGTCGGCACGACGGCCGGGAGATCGCCGACTGATGACGCCGCGACCAGCCGACCGGTGAAGCGGGTTCCGAGCACCGACTCGTTGACGAAGGGCTGGTCGAGATCGAGCTCGCCGCGCGCGTACAGCTGAGCCATTCGCGCTGACGTACCGGTGCCGCAAGGAGACCGGTCCACCCATCCCGGGTGAATGACCACGGCATTGCGCGCGTCTGCGCCATCGTGCCCCGGGGCGGTGAGCAGCACGTGCCGGCACTCGTTGATCGCCGGATCCGTCGGGTGTGCCGGGGGCGCCTGCTTGTTGATGGCGTCGATGACCGCCAGACCGCGGCGGATCAACTCAGGAACGACCGCGGGTGCCACTTCGAGGCCCAGTGCGTCAGCCGGCATGATCGCGTAGAAATTGCCGCCATACGCCATGTCGAAGGTCACGTCGCCGATCTCCGCCCCGGCGTCCACTGTGACGCCGCTTGACAGGACGAACGACTCGACGTTGCGGATCGTAACCTGGCGGGCGCGACCGTCGGCCACTTCGACGGATGCGACCACGAGCCCGGCCGGTGTATCGAGGCGGACCGTGGTGACCGGCTCGACTACTGGCACCGCGCCGGTCTCGACCAGCGCGGTCGCCACCCCGATGGTCCCGTGTCCGCACATGGGCAAGCAGCCAGATACCTCGATGAACAGCACGCCATAGTCCGCGTCCGACCGCGTGGGCGGCTGGAGGATCGCGCCCGACATAGCGGCGTGGCCGCGCGGCTCGTACATCAACAGCGTCCGCAGGTCATCCCGATCGCGCATGAACAGCAGCCGGCGCTCGGCCATCGTCGCCCCAGGCAGGACACCGATGCCGCCGGTGATGACTCGGGTGGGCATTCCCTCCGTGTGCGTGTCGACAGCGTGGACGACCAGGCTGCTACGCATCGAACAACCGCACGGCGCTGAGAGCGGCCTCGGCGTCTTTGCGCACCTGAGCGGCCTGGTCAGCTGGCAGCGGCAGCCGCGGTGGCCGGCACGGCCCCCCGTAGCGGCCCGCGATCTCCATCGTCAGCTTGATCGCCTGGATGAACTCCGGCCTAGAGTCCCAGCGGAAGATCGGATGCAGCCGCTGATAGAGCGCGAACGCATCGTCGAACGAGCCGTCCGTGGCCAGCGAATAAAGCCGGACGCTGGCCGCGGGCAAGGCGTTCGGCAGCCCGGCGATCCAGCCCGGCGACCCGAGCATGACCAGTTCGAGCAGTACGTCGTCCGCCCCGGCCAGCACGTCGAGCTGCGGTGCGAGCTCGCGGATGCGGTGCAGTCGTCGCACATCACCGCTGAACTCCTTCACGGCAACAATGCCGTCGATCTCCGCGATCGATGCAAGGAGCTCTGGGGTGAGATCGACCTTCGTGTCGAAGGGGTTGTTGTACGTCACGACCGGCAGCCCGGCGCCCGCGACGGCGCGGTAATGGGCGATGACCTCCTCCTCGGTCGCGCGGTAGGAGTTCGGCGGCAACGAAAGGACCGCGTCGGCTCCCGCCGCCGCCGCGTCATCCGCCCAACGGCGGGCCTGGTGCCAGCCGTAGGCACCCACCCCAGGAATCACCGCGCATCCCTCGGGCGCAGCTTCGACGACGGCCCGAACGACATCGGACCGCTCGTCATCGGAAAGGGTCTGATATTCCCCGAGAGATCCGTTGGGTGTGACGCCGTCGCATCCCTGCTCAGAAAGCCAGCGGACGTGCTCCTGCAGGCGGCCGAAGTCGACCGAAAGATCTTCCCTGAACGGTGTCGCGATTGCGACGACGACGCCGTGCCATGGTCTTGGAACCGACCGAGGACTCGTCGTTCGAGCCGCCGCCATGTCACTCCTCCATCGCACCCGCCCGCTGGCTGCGCGCCACCTGCAATCGAACCTACCGCCGCGCGGTGCCTTTCATCGGGGGGCGGCTGGGTCGGCGAGGGTGCTGAGCGGGATGGGGGTGACGATCGGGCGGCTGATCACGGGGAGGAGGTCAGGCGGCTGGCCGCTCTCGGCGGCGAGCACGGCGGCCGCCGCCGAACCGCACATCCGGCCTTGGCAGGGTCCCATGCCGATCCGGCTGAGTAGCTTCACCGATCGCAGGTCGTCTGCGCCGTAAGCCCGGAAGTCGTTCCTGATGCGGCCAACCGTGACCTCCTCGCACCGGCACAGGACAGTCTGCGGGGAGAGCCGGTCCCACCAACCCGGCTTGACGGGGTAAACCGCATGCATCGCGGCGGCGAACCGTTCCTCGCGCAGGACATGCCGCCGCGCCGGCGCTGCTGCGCGTACACAATCCGTTTCACTGAGCCGACCGATCGCGACGGCTGCGGCGAGTCCTGCGATGGTTCCCTGCCAGGCGGCCCGGATAGCGCCGCCCACACCGGTGATCTCACCCGCGGCGAGGACGCCACGCACGCCGGTCCGCTGCAGGTCGTCGACGGTCACAATGACATTCCCCAAGGGATCAAGCACGAGCCCGCAGCCGAGATTCACGGCCAGGTCGACCGATGGCGTGAAGCCGAAGCCCACGCAGACGCCGTCGGCATGGACGATCCGCCGCCCGCCAGGACGGACTCGCCAGGCCTCGTCAACTCCCTCGATGACCGAACGCAGGTCTTGCCGGTCGGCGGTGATCTCGGTGACAGCGTGTCCGGCCAACACCGGAACCCGGTGGCGGCGGAGGATCCTCAGGTAGCGGGCAGCGTCGAGAAGCTTGCTCGGGGAGCCGGCGACGACAAGAGGGCGCCGAAGCCAGCGCGACGGGTGGTTGGCCTCGACGACGGCCAGCACGTTGCCGCCGGCTTCCGCCAAGGCCGCGGCCACCACGAGCAGGAACGGTCCGGTGCCTGCGACCAGCAACCGCCGGCCCGCCAGGACGCTGTGACTCTTGAGCAGCGCTTGTGCGGCGCCTGCGGTTATCACTCCCGGCAGGTCCCAGCCAGGGAACGGTAGGACGCGGTCGTAGGCACCCGGCGCGAGGACGACTGCGCCGGCTCGGATCTCTAGATCGGCATCCCCTGGTGTGTCCGTCACCTGCAGGACCGGCCGTCCATGGTCGAGCCCGCACGCCCATACCTGATGACCAGACAGGATGCGGACCCGCGGATGCGCAAGCGCCCTCGAATACGCGACCCCCGCAGCGTCGTCGTGGTCCGCCGCTGGTGCCGGAGGGACGCCGGCCGGCTGTCGCATGTACTGCCCGCCAGGGGCGTGCCCGGCGTCGACCACCACCACATCGGCCCCCGAGTCGGCCGCTGACACCGCGGCCGCGAGGCCCGCCGGGCCGGCGCCCACGACCACAACTTCGGCACCTACCGTGCGCCGGTCCGACCCGCCGAGCGGGTACTGGTCGCGGACTGCCCGTTGCTCGTCGCCCGCGCCGCGTTGCGTCTGGACAGCATCACCGGCGCGGGCCGGCTGGAGGCAGGATCGGACGTTCGGCTGACCGTTCACCACGAGGAGGCAGTCGAAACAGGCTCCGATGCCGCAGAACAGCCCTCGCGGCCGCGAGCCCCGGGTGATCCGGGTCACCCGGACGTCGGCGGCAAGAAGGGCCGCGGCGATGCTTTGCCCGGGTACGAACGGAATCTCGGCTCCGTCGAAAGTAAACGACTCGGTCCGAGGCAGCGACTGGGAATCAGTCGATTCGGCGCGCCTACGCCGTCGCATGGCTCACCTCCGCTGCGAAGAAGCGCGCCGGATCGAACGGTGCAAGACCGACGCTCGGCTGATCTCCGGCCAGCAGCTCAGCGATCAGATAGCCGGTGGCTGGCGCAAGTCCGATGCCAGCGCCCTCGTGACCGTGTGCGTGGAAAAGTCCAGGGACGGTCGGATCGGCGCCGATGAGGGGAAGGTGATCGGGCGAGAACGGCCTGAACCCGTGATATGCACGGATCACTCGCACGTCGCGGAGGACCGGAAACAGCCTGACTGCGCCCGACGCGAGGGACCGCAGGGCGTCAAGCTCAATGGCCCGGTTGAACCCCACCCGGTCCCTGGTAGAGCCGATCAGGATCGTCCCTGCCGGCGTCCCCTCGACCACCGTGGCCACCCGCATCCCCGCGTCGTCGCTGGCGACCTGGTCGACGTAGTTGGCGGTGTAGACCTTGTGCCTGACCAGCTCGCCGACGGGCTCGGTCACCAGGATGTAGCCCCGCCGTGGTGACACCGGCATGGTGAATCCGGCGAGACCCGGTACGTTGGCCGCCCAGGGGCCCGCGGCATTGACCACCTGCCGAGCGCGGATGTGCTGGTGCGGCGTCTCCACGCGGATGACACGCTCGTCGGCGTCGACGTCCGCGCCGAGAACCGGCTCATGCAGCGAGAGCCGTGCGCCGGCGGTCCGCGCCGCGGCGAGAATGGCGGCCACGGCCCCGGCGGGTTGGACCTGGAGATCTCCCGGGTAGTAAACGCCACCGGCGAGGTCACGGTTGATGTGTGGCTCGAGGTCGGGCAAGCCCGCCGCGTCGACTGCCACGTGCCTGACCCCGGCCGCGGACTGCCCCGCCGCGAGCTCGAGCAGGGCCGCTAAGTCGCCGTCGGCGCCCGCAACCACCAGGCCGCCCTTCTCCTCCAGCTCGAAATCCCCGAACTCGTCCGACAGCTCAGCGGCAAGCTCTCGCCACAGCCGGGTGCTCAACACCGCCAGATCGAGATCGGGTCCTGGTCGCTTGTCAGAGACGAGGATGTTGCCTTCGCCCGACCCGGTGGTCCCGGCCACCAGACCGCCGCGGTCGAGGACGATCACCGACATGCCGCGACGCACGGAGAAGAACGCGCAGCATGCGCCGACGATGCCGGCGCCGACTATCGCGACGTCGTATGTGTCTGGCATCAGTCCCCCAGATCAATCGACCGTTGCCGAGAAGGTGTACACCGTCGTGCTCGCGTACTCGCGACCTGGTCGCAGCACGGTCGAAGGAAAGTTGTCATGGTTAGGTGAGTCAGGAAAGTGCTGGGTCTCGAGTGCGAACGCGTCGCCGGGTCCATAGGACCGTCCGCTTGGACCAACCAGCGAACCGTCGAGGTGACCGCCGACGTAGAACTGGACGCCAGGTTCGGTCGTCTGGACGGAAACACTCCGACCGGTCACCGGCTCGAACACCCGTGCCGCTGGCTTCAGCCGTGAATCGGACCGGTCGAGGACGAAGTTGTGGTCGTAGCCGCCGGCAGCGTGCAGCTGCGGATGATCGTCCTTGATACGGCGCCCGATCTCGGCAGGGCTCCTGAAGTCCAACGGCGTGCCGTCGACCGCGGCGATCTCCCCGGTGGGGATCAACGTGTCATCGACGGGCGTGAAGTAGCCGGCGTTGATCTCGGCGATGTGGCCGTAGACGCTTCCGCTCCCCTCGCCGGCGAGATTGAAATAACTGTGGTTGGTGAGGTTGATGACGGTCGGCGCGTCGGTGGTCGCGCCATAGTCGATGCGGAGGGCCGAGTCGTCATCGAGGGTGTATCGAATCGCCGCCGCGAGCGTGCCCGGATAGCCTTCCTCGCCGTCTGGGCTGACGTACTCCAGCTCTAAGCCCGCCTTTCCCCTGCTCGTGAACGGCTGCGCCGACCACACCCGCTTGTCGAATCCGACGTGACCTCCATGAAGGTGGTGCGGTCCCTCGTTGATCGTGAGTTGGTGGGCCTGTCCGTCGAGGTCAAACCGGCCGTGCGCGATCCGGTTGGCGTAGCGCCCCACCAGAGCACCGAAGTAGGGGCTGCGCTCCCGGTAACTGTCCAGGTCAGTGAGGCCGAGCGCCACGTTGCTGACGATGCCGTCACGATCGGGCACCCAGACAGACTGGATCACGCCTCCGAAGGTCAGGATGACTATCCGCATACCAGCGGCATTGGTCAGCGCGAAGGCGTCGACCTGGGCGCCGTCGGGCATGACGCCGAATACGTCGCGAGCGATGTCGGCCATCGACCAATCATGGCAGCGCGTCGTCTGCTGAGGTCCGAACAGGCGCAGACTGACTTCAGGAGGCCGCCCAGGATGACTCGCGTCGAGACTTATGACCCACGGACCGGCCGGCTCGCCGATGCCGGATTCGATGAGACCGCGCCCGACGAGGTCGCGACCACGTGCGTGCGGGCCGCCCAGGCGGCCGAGCAGCTCGCTGATCTGGTCGCCTGGCCGCGACCGTGGCGTGCCGCGACGTTGCGGGAGATCGCCGACCGGATCGACGGCAGCGCGGCAGACCTTGTCGCGGTGGCGGACGAAGAGACGGCACTCGGACCAGCCCGGCTCGCCGGCGAGGTCGCCCGCACCACCGGTCAACTCCGGCTGTTCGCTGCCGCGGTAGAGGAAGGTTCCTTCCTCGAGGTGGTGATCGACCATGCCGATCCCGATGCCAAGCCCGCAGCCCGGCCGGACCTGCGCCGGATGCTGCATCCCATCGGCGCGGTGGGCGTCTTCTCGGCCAGCAACTTCCCGTTCGCCTTCTCGGTCGCCGGGGGTGATACGGCGGCCGCGCTTGCTGCCGGCTGCCCGGTCGTCGTCAAGGCTCACCACGGGCATCCACGGACGAGCGCGCGGGTGGCCGAACTGGTCAGCTCGTCACTAGCAAACGCCAGCGCTCCCCCAGGCACCTTCGGCATCGTGTACGGCCGGAGGGCCGGGCAGCTCCTCGTGACGGATCCGCATATCAAGGCGGTCGGCTTCACCGGCTCGCTGCGTGGCGGCCGCGCACTGTTCGATCTCGCGGTCTCCCGGCCCGACCCGATCCCGTTCTATGGCGAGCTCGGCAGCCTGAACCCGGTTGTCGTGACGGCGGGGGCTGCGACGGCGCGCGGAGCGGAGATCGTGTCGGGCTTCGTGGGGTCATTCACGCTCGGCGCCGGCCAGTTCTGCACCAAACCTGGCGTTCTTTTCCTACCGACCGGGCACGGGCTGGAGTCGACGCTCGCTGAAGCCGTGGCAGCGGTGCCGGCCGCACCCCTTCTCACGCCCGCGATCGGCAGCGGCTTTCAGGACGCGGTGACCCGGCTGGGTGGGCATCCGTCGGTTCGCGTCCTGGTGGGAACCACCGAGGGTGATGGCGCTCTGGTGCCCCCACGCGTCTACGTGACCACGGCTGCCTCCGTCGTCGCCAACCCCGCGCTACTTGACGAATGCTTCGGTCCGTCCTCCCTGATCGTCGAGTACGACGGCGAGGACGACCTGGTCGCGGCGCTCGACGCCGTCGGTGGTTCGCTCACGGCGACGATCCACGCCGAGCCCGAGGACGAGAAGCTCAGCATGATGCTGCTGAGCCGGCTGCGGCGACTTGCCGGACGGATCATCTGGAATGGCTGGCCGACCGGCGTAGCCGTCACCTGGTCGATGCACCATGGCGGTCCTTGGCCGGCCACCACGAACCCGCTGCACACGTCGGTGGGGGTCACGGCGATCCGCCGCTTCCTGGTACCGGTCGTATACCAGGACATCCCGCAAGACCTGCTCCCCGAGACGCTGCGCGACAGCACGTCGGCCGTCGTCCCGCGTCGGGTGGACGGTGTCATGCAGATGCTGCCCTAGCAGAATCCCGGCCGGATCACGCTGTGCCACACTCTCGCGAGTGAACGTGTCACCGGGTCCGATCGTTGCGGTGTACGGGACCCTGCGGCGCGGGCAGCGCAACCATGCGCTGCTGGCCGAGGCCGAGTTCCTTGGCGCGGGCTGGGTCGCCGGAGTGCTGCACGAGGTGCCGACTGCGCCGTTCCGTCCGTACTCCTATCCCGCCCTGGTGAACGATCGGGACGGTCGGGTCGCGGTCGAGCTGTATCGGCTCCCTGACGACGCCGCGCTCGCGAGGCTGGATGCGCTCGAGCGGTTCGACCCGAGCAGCGAGGACGACTCGCAATACCTCCGAAGGACCGTTCCGGTCTTCGCCCAACCGATGACGGCGGCACCTCCCGTCGCCGAGGCAATCGTGTACGTCTACAACGGGCCGCCCGAGGATCTCGGTGCCGTGATCGCAAACGGCGACTGGACGGCCGCCGCCGAGGCATGAGGCGGACCTCATGCCCTGCCGTTCCACGTCCGGCTGACGGTCCGCCCACTGCGGCGGGCGATGGAGCCGAGGAGGGCTGCATCACGGACCGCGGCGCCACCTGGATCGTTGTTGAAGTACACGAAGACGTCAGCGGTGTCGGGCCAGGTGTCGCTCAGGCGACGTACCCAGGACGTCAGCGCCCGGCGGCCATAGCTCGGCCAGGGTTTGGCCCGGCCGTGATGCAGCCGCAGGTAGCCCCAGTCCGCGGTCCTCCAGAGCGGGGTTCGCGGCCACCCACCCGCATCGGCCCAGCACAGCGCGGCACCGGCCGCGGCGAGTACCTCCCGTGTCTCCTCCATCCACCAGGACTCGTGGCGTGGTTCGACGGCGACGCGCACTGTCCGCGGGAACTGCTTCAAGCATTCGGCAAGCAGCTGAGGGTCCGAGGTGAGGGTGGGCGGAAGCTGAACGAGGATCGGGCCGAGCTTGTCGCCAAGCCCCGCGGCGGCGTCGAGAAGGCGTCGTACCGGCTCGCGCGGCTCGCGTAGTCGCCGCACATGGGTCAGGAAGCGACTGGCCTTGACGGTCATGACGAAATCGCCGGGAACCCGCGAGCGCCAGGACTGGAAGGTCTCCCGCGCCGGCAGCCGATAGAACGCGCTGTTGTTCTCAACCGTGGCGAAAGCCTGTGCATAGTGCTCGAGCCACCGCTTCTGGGCGAGCTCCGGCGGATAGAACACCCCGCGCCACGAGGAGTACTGCCAGCCTGACGTGCCGACGAGCAGCGGCATATGTCGATGCTCGCATCATCGGCCCACTCCAGCCTGGAGACTCCCGCCTGGAGCAAGCGCGGCCCCTTGCGCTCGTGCTGTGCCGGTGGTCGTATGGCGCAGGAGGCCGCTGGACAGCCGGGCCCTTTCTGCAGGAGGACGTATGCGACGTCTCATCCGTCTCAGCTGCCTCGCCGGGATCAGCGCGCTGGCCTTGGCCGCCGTGAACCCGATCGCCGAAGGCGCCGCCGCGTTACCCACCCAGGCGGCGGCAGACGGTCCCGGCCTGCTCAGCCACTTCGACCTGGCCCGCAAGGACTGCGTGGGCACGGCGAGAAACCGTACGTCCCGGGTCTGGTACACGGTCGCGAACGGCGTCCTGTCCGACGTCTACGAGCCGACGATCGACACGACCAACCTCGAGACGATGCAGTTCATCGTCACCGACGGGGCGACGTTCACCGACCTGCAGAGCCGTGACATGACCTACACGGTGAATGCGGACTCGACCGGCATGGTGTGCACGGTCACGAGCACTGCGAAGAGCGGGCGCTACCGGCTCACTGCCACCTATCTCACCGACCCGCGGAGGGACAGCGTCGTCGTCCACACGAGCCTCACACCGCTGCAACCCGGGGCGTTGAAGTTGTACGTCCGGGTGGACGCGACGATCGGCGGCAATGGCGGCGGGGGAACGGCCGCCGGCCAGAACTCGGGAGCGGACAGCGCGACGATCGACGCGGGGACCGGCGCCCTGGTGTCATATGACACGAACACCGTGACCGCGGCCGTGAACCGGGACTATGCGCAGCCCACGTTCCTCGCCGTCCGCGCCACCCGCCCGTTCGTGGAGGCGACCAGCGGTTACGCCGGCAGTCCCAGCGACGGGCTGGTCCAGCTCGACCAGAGCCACGCGCTGACCACGGTCAGCACGGACGCGCCCAACGGCAACGTCGTACAGACCGCGCAGCTCGACACCGGCGGCAAGGGTGAAGCGCTGTTCGCCCTTGGCTTCGACCGCGGCCAGGGCGGTGCGATCGCAACCGCGGGCGCAAGCCTCGACAGGCCGTTCGACGCACTCCAGTCGGAGTATGTGCGGGGCTGGCAGGCATACGACCGGAGTCTCGCCAAGCCCCCGAAGTCGCTCCCCGGCCTGTCTAACGACCAAGTCAAGCGGCTGCAAGACTTCTACTACCTCGGCGCCAACGTCGTGAAGGCAAGCGAGGACAAGCGGTTCCCAGGCGCCGTTGTCGCCGGCCTTGCCTCGCCCTGGGGGCAGGCGGTCTCGGCCGGTACGGCCGCCGGCGGGCAGGCACCCTACTTCGGGTCCTATCGGGAGGTGTTCTCCCGCGACCTGTACGAGGCGTTCACCGGGCTGCTCGTGGCGGGCGATCTTCCGACCGCTCGGGCCACGGTGCGGTTCCTCTTCGAGCGCCAGCAGCTCGCCGACGGCCGATTCCCGCGTAACTCGCTGATCAATGGCAAGGCGGCACCTGACACCGGCGGCGACCAGCTCGACGAGACCGCCTACCCGATCCTGATGGCCTGGCAAACCGGTCTCGGCGACGATGCGACCCTTTACCAGGACCACATCCGCAAAGCGGCCGACTTCCTAGTGGCTCGCGGCCCGTCCTTCGGGTCCGAGCGGTGGGAGGAGCAGAGCGGCTTTTCCCCGTCGACCATCGCCGCAGAGATCGCGGGCCTGGTGGCGGCGGGCCAGATCGCCGATCTGCACGGTGACGCCGACCGGGCCCGGGCGTACCGGGCGGTCGCGGACCACTTCCAGCGCAGCATCAAGGGCTGGACCGTCACGGAGTCCGGGCCGTACTCGGCGCAGCCGTACTTCATCAGGCTGTCCAAGACCGGCGACCCGAACGCCGCGATCAGCTACGGGCTTGGCAACGGCGGACCCACCGCCGACCAGCGGGCAGTGATCGACGCCGGCTTCCTCGAACTGACCCGGCTCGGGATACTGCCGTCTGACGACGCGGATGTCGCGCGCACGCTGCCCATCGTCGACGACGTGATCGCCAGGGACACGCCGAGCGGACGAAGCTTCTACCGGTACGGCATCGCAATCGATGCGGTAACCCGGGACGGGACCGAGGACGGCTACGGCGATTGCTATGAGCCTGACGCCACCGCGTGCGATCCGAGCGGCAAGCCGTGGCCCGGACCGAACGCCAGCAACGGCCAGGTCAACCAGGGGTCCGGCCACCTGTGGCCGGTTCTGTCCGGTGAGCGCGCCGAGCATGCCCTGCAGGCCGGGGCTCCGGCTGGTGCCGCGCTGCTGCTCAACGGGATGAGCTCGTACTCCTCGGGCGTCGGCCTCGTGCCAGAACAGGCGTGGGAGAACCCTGACCTGGCCGCCTCCCCGTTCGGAAGCCCGCCGGAGACGGCCTCGATCGGTTTCCGCACCGGTGGGCCTGCCGGCTCTGCCGCCCCCTTGACCTGGGCGCAGGCGCAGGCCGTGCGCCTCGCGCTGTCACTTGGCGCTGGCCGGCCGTTGGAGCAGCCAGCCATCGTCCGGGCGCGATATGTCGACGCCGCGCCGCCTGGAGCGGCACCTCTTGCAGTCACTGCGCCGGCCGACCGCAGCGAGGCGACCGAGGCCACCACGACTGTGACCGGCACGACCACTCCTGGCGCGCAGGTCGACGTCGTGGCGAGCAACCTGGATACCGGCGCGACATCGGTCTCCTCGGCAACGGCCGACGCAACGGGTGCGTTTGCCGTCCAGGTGACACTCGACAACGGGGTAACCACCCTGACCACGACCGTCACGGCAGGCAACACCACCGGCTATGACCAGCGGTCGGTCTTCCGTGACGTGGTCAGCGGCACGCCGCTGCTGGACTCAGCAGATCCGACGGGCGACGACAACGGCCCGGGCAACTTCGCCTACCCGACCTCGGCGGACTTCAAGCCCGGCGCGTTCGACCTCGAACGGTTCCAGGTTTTCGACAGCGGAACCGACATCGTGTTGCGGGCGCGGATGCGCAACCTGGATGCAACCTTCGGTGTGACGAACGGCGCACAGCTTCTCGATGTGTATGTCAGGGACCCGGGCGCAAGCCCGACCTCGACGGCGCCGGCCTTCCCGCAGCGGAACTACACCATGGCCGCTGGCTCGGCGTGGACACAGCGCGTCGAGGTGCAGGGATTCGCACCGGTCGTGTGGGTACGCGCCGACGGCACCGCGGTGCCCGGTGGCACGTTCGTTGCGAACTCACTGTCGAGATACATCACCGTCCGGCTGCCGAAGGCCTCCTTCGGCACACCAGGCTCGGGTTGGGTCTTCACGGTTGTCCTTCATGGTCAGGACGGGTTCAGCCCGGATCAAGCGCGCGGTTTCGCGCCGACGCCGCAGTCCTTCAACTTCGGGGTCTGCGCCGCGCCCAACCCGGCCGATCCGCGCTGCCAGGTGACTCCCGACACCGAACCGAAGGCGATCGACGTCATCCCGCCTCCGGGCGTTGACCAGGCCACTGAGCTCGATGTCACGCTTGGTCCGGTGGTCCTCACCGGCCTGACTGTTCCGTGAACGGAATGGCGGTGAGTGCGACGTCAAGGATCACGACGCGGTGAGGGAGCACCATCACGGGATTGAGGTCGAGGTCGGCGTCGGGCGGCAGGTCGGCCGCCAGCCGCCCGACCTCGACCAGGAGATCCGCGAGGCCTTCGACGTCCAGAGGCGCGGAGCCGCGTGCGCCGTGGAGGACGGCCGCGCCGCGTAGCTCGGCCAGCATCTCCACCGCGTCCTCCCGGCCGATGGGGAGCAACCGAAACACTGCGTCGTCGATCACTTCGGTCAGTACACCGCCCGACGCTACGGTGATCACCTGGCCAAGTGGTGTGGACGCCACCCCGACGAGGACTTCGGCACCACCGGTGACCATCTCTTCCACGTAGACGCGCCCGCCGAGCGCTGCCAGCCGGTCGAAGGCGGCCGGTGCGCTCTCCACCGTGACGCCGAGGGCGACTCCACCGGCCTCGGTCTTGTGGATGAGACCGGGCACCACTGCCTTGAAGACCGCCGAACGGCCGATCTCATCGACTGCGGCGAGCGCATCGCTTGCGTCCGCGACAACCCGGCCGCCGGGGACAGGCAAGCCCGCAGCCGCCAGCAGTTCCTTCAGCTCGGGTTCGGTGTCCGGCCACGCGGCATGCCGCGCGCTGTCGTGGACCCGCGACGGCCGTGGCTCGGCGGCGGCAACAGGGCGCCAGCCAGCCGTCTTGGTGAGAGCCGCCAGTGCCCGGACCGCTCGGGCTGGAGTCGCGTACACCGGTATGCCCACGGCGCGCAGGGCGGCGCGGGCATGGGGGGCGAGGAAGTCGGCGCCTGTCCTGGCGACGACAACGGGCTTCCCGGTCCGGTCGGCGATCCGGGTGAGCCCCTCCACGATCATCTCGACGTCTTGCCCGGTGAGAACGCAGAAGCAGGCGACCAGCGAGTCCACGCCTGGATCGTCGGCGACCAGATCGAGGCAGCGATTGAAGAGCGTGGGGTCGGACATGACCGTAGCGGTCACATCCACGGGATTCGCGACCGAGCCGAAGGCCGGAACAACGGCCGACAAGGCCCGCGTCGTCTGGTCGGACAGCCGGGCCAGCTCGAGCCCCGAGGCCGAACTGGGCTTGTCTGGATCCTGTTGCGAAGATCCAGCGCCTGCGGTCGCCAGGGGCTCGGCGGTCGATGAGGACTGGGCCGTCGATGGGTGCTCAGCCTCGGCGATCGCGTCCGCGGCAAGGATCCCCGAACCACCTGACGTGGTGACCACCGCGACCCGCCCGCCACGGGGGCGTCGGCTCGTGCTCAAGGCTTCGCCGATGTCCAGCAACTCGTCGACGTCCTTGGCACGGGCGATGCCGAGCTGGCGGAGCACGTCGTCGACGACCCGGTCGCTCGCCGCGAGCGCACCCGTGTGAGATGCGGCGGCGCGGGCACCGGCCTCGCTCGCGCCCGCCTTGAGAACGACGATGGGCTTGCCGACCGCCGCGAGGCGGCGCCAGGCCGCCCCGTCGGCCATCGTCTCGACGTACGCCAGCAAGCCGGTGCACTCGTCGAGGCTCGCCAGCTCATGCAGCACCTCGACAGCGGTGACGTCGGCCTCGTTCCCCGTATTGACGATCCAGCCGAGGCCCAGGCCACGCTCGTACGCGAGACTGACCGTGCCGTAGCCGAGCGCGCCGCTCTGTGTGACGAACGCCAGCGAGCCGCCAAGGAAGGGCACCTCAGGCGCAGAGAAGAGCGGCGAGAAGGACACCACCTGCCGGTTATCAGCACCCACTGCGCCGATGCAGTTCGGGCCGACCACGCGGACGCCCCCGGCCTGCGCCCGATCGACCAGCTCCCTTTGCAGCTCAGGCTCACCCGCCTCGGCGAAGCCCGACGAGCCGACGATCGCGACGGGCACCCGAGCCGCCGCACAGTCGTCGATCGCGGCCGGCACCCGAGCGGCGGCCACGAGCAGCAGCGCGAGGTCGATCGGGCCGGGCGCTGCGGCGACCGACGGGTAGCAGGTAAGGCCTTGGACCGCGGCGGCGTTGGGGTTCACCGGGAGGATTCGGCCGGCGTAGCCGTACCGCAGCAGGTAGTCCACCGGCAGCCGGCCCAATGAGCCCGGTCGCTCCGACGCGCCGACTATCGCAACCGATCGTGCGTTCCACAGTGCGGACAGCCCGGCGGGCTCTGACTCACCCATTGCCGGTCTACCGACCGGCCGCCCGACAGCGACTCACGGCACGACCGCGATCCCGTCGAGCTCGACCAGGGCCTCGTCATCCCAGAGCCGAGACACGCCGAGGAGCGCCATGGCCGGGTAGTCACCACCGGCTAGCCACCGCCAGATTGTGCCGATCTCGGCGGCATGGTCCCGGTATGCACTGACATCGGTCGTGTAGATCGTCACCCTGGCAAGGTGCTCAGGGCTGCCGCCGGCGTCGGCGAGGGCGGCGAGCAGATTGCCGAGCGCGGCCTCGAACTGGGCAACGATGCCGTCGGCGGCGATCCGACCCTCCCGATCAAGCGCCGTCTGGCCGGCAAGGAAGACGAGGCGCCCTCCGGTGGAGCTGACAGCGTGGCTGTAGCCGGATGGCCTCGCCAGCTGACCCGGGTTGTGCCGTCTCAAGGTCATCGACGGCCTCCGCGATTTCGTAGCCATGCCGGGACGGGCTGCGGGGTCATGACATCACCGCGCCGCCGTCGACGTTGAAGCCCTGACCGGTGATGGAGCCGGTCTCGTCGTCGACGAGCAACCGGACCACCCGCGCGACCTCCTCGACCGCAATGAGGCGACCGATCGGCTGCATTCGCTCGAGCCGCTCGCGCGCCTGTTCCGGACTCAGCCGGGTATTTTCGGCGATCGCTTGGACCGTGCCTTCAGTCATCGGAGTATCCACGTAGCCCGGACAGACGGCGTTGGCGGTGACACCACTGCCGGCGAGTTCGGCGGCCACCGCGCGGACCAGCCCCAGAACGCCATGCTTCGACGCGGTGTACGCGGATGTGTACGGCGCGCCGGTCTTCGACAAGACCGAACCGATGACGACGATCCGGCCATATCCGCGCTGCTTCATCGATGGCACCGCACGCCGGATGCAGCGGAACGGCGCGGTGAGGTTGACGGCGAGGATCGATTCCCACAGTTCGTCTGACGTGCGGTGGATCGGCGCGCCGGCCGCGGCACCAGAGCTCGCCACCAGGATCTCCACGGCACCGAAACCCGCCTCGACCTCGGCGTACACCTTCTCCACGGCGGCGCGGTCGGTGAGGTCGGCGGGAAGGACCATGGACGGCCCGGGCAGTGCTGCAGCGGTCTCCTCGAGCTGGTCTCGGCTGCGCGATACAAGGGCGACCGGATGCCCCGCGGCGGACAGGTCGGCCGCAACCGCCCGCCCGATGCCGCGGCCCGCGCCGGTGACGAGGCATACCCGCTCCGCCATGCCGACCTCCGATTGGTCCCTGGTGTACCCCGATCCTGCCAGCAACCCCGGCGTCGCGCGTCCCGGCCCGAGCGCCGCCCGGCGGGTTGGCGGAGCGCGAATGCGGGCGTCAGGATACGACACATGGACGCCTGGATGATCGCTGCTGTCCGTACCCCGTTCGGCCGGCACCGCGGGGGGCTGTCGACCGTGCGAGTCGACGATCTCGCAGCGCTGCCGATCGCCGAGCTGGTCAAGCGGGTTCCTTCGCTCGATCCGGTCGAGCTGGATGATGTGATCCTCGGCGACACCAATGGGGCGGGCGAGGACAACAGGAACGTAGCCCGGATGGCGGGGCTGTTGGCCGGTCTGCCGGTCACAGTTCCCGGCACCACGGTCAACCGGCTGTGCGGGTCCGGTGGGGAGGCGATGGTGCAGGCCGCGCGGGCACTGACGCTAGGCGACGCGCGGCTGGTGATAGCCGGCGGCGTGGAAGGGATGTCGAGGGCTCCGTTCGTCCTCCCGAAGCCGGACGAGTCGCTGCCGCGCCATCTCAGCCTGCACCAGACCACGGTCGGCTGGCGGATGGTAAACCCGCGCTTTCCTGACACCTGGACGCGGTCTCTTGGAGAGTGCGCCGAGCGGGTGGCCAGCGACTACGGCATTGGCCGGCAGGAGCAGGACGCGTGGGCGGTCCGGTCGCACTCTCGTGCGGCAGCCGCCTGGGATGCCGGGCAGCATGACGACTATGTGGTCGAGGTCGAGGGGGTCCACCGCGACGAGTCGATCAGACCGGACACCAACGCGACTGTGCTCGCCGCGCTCCGGCCCGCTTTCACCGAAAACGGCGAGGTGACGGCGGGAAACTCGGCGCCCCTCAACGACGGGGCGATCGCGGTTTTGCTGGGTACGCAGGCCGCAGCGGCCGACCTCGGCGTCGAGCCGATCGGCCGCATCGTCGCGAGCGCGGTCAGCGCGCTTGAGCCCGACCGATTTGCACTGGCCCCGGTGCCGGCGATGGAGCGGGCACTCGAGCGGGCTGGGAAGACGCTCGACGACATGGCAGTGGTCGAAATCAACGAGGCCTTCGCCGCGATGGTTCTCACCTGCCTGCACGATCTGCCCGGGCTTGACCGTGACCGGGTGAACCCGAACGGAGGAGCGCTCGCCTACGGCCATCCGCTCGGCGCGTCCATGCCTCGCATAGTGGTCGACCTGTGCCGGGAGCTGCGGCGGCGCGGCGGCGGCCTCGGCCTGGCGACCTGCTGCATCGGGGTGGGGCAGGGATTGGCCGTCATCTGCGAGGTCTGAGCTCCGGCCATCGAGCCGGCGCGGGTAGGTCCGAGCTCGATGGCGCCGTGCGATAGTCGGTCAGCGGTCGAAGCGGGAGGTTGCGATGGGGGCCACATCTCAGGCGTACACCGACATCACCTACGAGGTCGAAGACGGCGGCGTCGCGGTGATCGCGATCAACCGGCCAGATCGCATGAATGCGTTCCGCGGCCGGACGGTCGACGAGCTGATCCACGCGTTCAAGACAGCATGGGCGTCGCCTGACGTGGCGGCTGTCGTTCTGACGGGGACGGGCGACAGGGCCTTCTGCGCGGGCGGAGACGTCAAGGAACGCGCCGAGACCGGCGGTTACGGCGAGACCGAGTGGGGGACCTTCGAGATCGAGCGGCTGCATCGGATCATCAGGGACATTCCCAGGCCGGTTATCGCCGCTGTGAACGGCGTCGCCGTGGGCGGCGGCCACGTCCTGCATGTCCTCTGCGACCTCACGGTCGCCGCATCACACGCGCAGTTCGGGCAGAGCGGGCCGCGGGTCGGGTCGTTCGACGCCGGTTTCGGGTCGGCCTACCTCGCCCGGGTGGTCGGAGAGAAGAGGGCCCGCCAGATCTGGTTCCTCCTCGACTTGTACGACGCGGAGACGGCAGAACGCTGGGGTCTGGTCAACGAGGTTGTCCCGGCCGACCAGCTGATGGCGACGGCCTTGGCCTGGGGACGGAAGATCGGCTCGTATTCGCCGACGGCACTGCGCTTTCTCAAGCACTCGTTCAACGCCGACACCGACCACATCGGCGGGCTGTCACACCTCGCATTCGACGGGCTAGAGCTTTTTGCACACAGCGATGAGGGGATGGAGGGCGCTCGGGCGTTCGCCGAGAAGCGCCCGCCGGACTTCCACCGGTTCCGCTGACAGCCGTCGCCGGCCCACAGCGGTCACTAGTGACCGCGGAAGGCCTCCTCGAGCCACCACGAGCCATGCCGTGAGGTGATCTTCGCGTCGAGCACCACTGGCCGGCTCCGCGGACCGTCGAGCCACTCGGCCAGGCCGCGGACGTCTTCGGGCTTGCGCACCGTCAGCGCGTCACACCCGAAGCCGCGTCCGATGGCGGCGATGTCCGTCTCGGGGAAGGTCACAGTGGAGAGGGGGTGCTTGTCCGGACCGAAGTGGTGGACCTCCGCGCCGTACGCCTCATCGTTGTACACGACCACGACCAGCGGCAGGCCGAGGCGCACGGCTGTCTCCAGTTCGGCAATGCTCATCAAGGCACCGCCGTCGCCGAGCGCGGCAACGGGCAGCCGGTCCGGCCGCGCCAAGGCGGCTCCGATGGCGGTAGCGAGGCCGAGTCCGATCGACTGGTACGCCTGCGTGAAGCAGAAGCCGTCGTCGTCGGGTACGGACAGGTACATGCTCGGGTAACCCATGAAGTTGCCTGAGTCGACGGACACGATCCGCTCCGCGGGAAGCAGGTCGTCCAACGCGATGGAGAAGGTACGCGGGTCGATGTGGGCGCCGTCGCCTTCGTCGTCGTACGGCACCTCGCGCCACCGGATCTCGCGCTCGATCCGCTCCGCGACCGGTTCGCTGCGATAACCGTCGGCGCGATAGCCCTCCGTGGCCAACTCGGCTTCGACAGCCGCCGCGGTCTCCGCGACGTCGCCGAGGACGCCGAGGTCGACCGGGCGGTTTGCGCCGAGCGCATCCGGGTCGAGGTCGACCTGAATGACCCTCGCCTCGGGACCGATCAGCGCGCCGTGACGCATCGTCCACATGTTGAGCGAACAGCCCCAGCCCACGATGAGGTCGGCTCCGGCGATTAGCTCGGCCGCCAATGGTGAAGCGAAGCCGCCGGACACGTCGAGATACCAGGGGTTTCCGTTGAACAGCCCTTTGACGACGGCGCTGGTGGCAAGGAGGGCGCCGACCCGTTCGGCGAGCGCGTCAAGCTGCGGGCCCGCATCGGCCACGCGGGCGCCACGTCCGGCGATGAAGACCGGCCGGCGAGCGCGCGTCAGGAGGTCGGTGAGCTCACCCACCGCTCTTGGAGCCGGAGCCGGCGGAAGCACGGGCAGCGGCGTTGGCACGGTCGGATCGGGGCACTCGGCGGCCTGAACATCCAGCGGCATCGACAGCACGACCGTCCGCCGCTCGACCGTCGCGCGGCGGTAGGCGCGTACCGTGTCGGCGACCGCGCTTGCCGGAGAATGGATCCGCTCGGCGACGGCGCCCACGGCGGTCGCGAGGCCGTCCTGGTCGATCCTGAAGTTCGAGCGCACGGCCGAGCCTGCGGTGTCGGCCGCCAGCACGAGCAGCGGCGTACGACTCTTGGCGGCTTCAGTGATGCCGGTCATGGCGTTGGTCAGGCCAGGTCCTTGATGCACTGTGACGGCGGCGACTTCTCGGCTGACCCGTGCGTAGGCATCGGCCATCGTCGCCGCGCCGGCCTCATGGCGGGCCGCCACGAACCGGGCACCCGCATCGATCAGCGCATTGGTGACATGGAAGTTGCCGCTGCCGACGACTCCGAACACCTGGCGTACGCCCAGGTGGGCGAGGGCGTGTCCGACCGCTTCAGCGACCTTCATGTGTCACCTCCTCGGGCTGCGGGGCGGGCGGTTGGTCGGACCGAGCCCCCTTCATGATCACTGGCGGTTGGGGGCGGATTCCGGCACCCAGCGGCCAGTGATCAACGCCGATGCACAGTGGCCGGTCCAGTCATGAGCGCTCGACGAGGGCGAGCACCCGGGCCGGGCTGCCGGACCCACGCACGATCGGCAGTGGCCCGATGACGAGCACCGTGCCGGTCGGCGGCAGTTGGGCAAGGTTCTGCAACTGCGTCAGGCCGTACTTTGATGCTCCGAGCATGTAGGAATGGCAGGGGAACGGCGGGTCGAAGGAATGCGCGGCGCCGGCATCCGTCCCCACGGTCTCCACACCGACGCCGATGATCGGTGCTTCCTCCGCCAGCCAGCGGGCACATTCGATGGACATGCCAGGCGTGTGGGGGCCAGTCTCGCTGGCATTGAGGAAACGTTGCTGGTCGCCCGAGCGCTCGTCCCATCCGGTCCGATAGAGCAGCCAAGATCCCTCCGGTAGTGGGCCGTTTTGCTTCTCCCAGTCCCTGATGTGGTCCACTTCGAGCAAGAAGTCGGCGTCGGCGGCGGCGTCGGCCGCCTTGTCGATGACCACCGCCGGAGCGACGAGGTGGCCCACCGGAATCTGGGACACATCGGCCTTGTCCCTGCCGGTCACCCAGTGGATGGGCGCGTCGACATGCGTGCCCGTGTGCTCACCGGTGGAGAAGTTGTTCCAATGCCACGCCGGGCCGCGCTCGTCGTAGTGGCTGA
>DASYTU010000148.1:0-32715 GCA_036001925.1 Actinoplanes sp. | reverse complement strand
CGCTTGCCCAGGGGTACCACCAATACCGCCTCGGTGCCGCCGCCCGCACGGTTGCGTAGCTCGATGGTGCCGCGCAGCTCCCCGGTGGCCAGCGCGCGGACGATCTGCAGGCCAAGCCGCCCGCCGGCGTCCGCCGTGAAGCCGTCGGGCAGGCCCCGGCCGTTGTCAGCCACCGTGACGTGCAGTTGCTTGCGGAACCGGTGCGCCGAGACCACGACCTCGGCCGTGGACTGGGGTGCCTCATCGTCCTCGGGGAAACCGTGCTCCACCGCGTTGATCAGCAGTTCGTTGAGCACCATGACCAGCGAGGTGGCGATCTCGGCGGGCAGAACGCCGAACGTACCCTCGCGGCGCATCTTCACGGTGGTCGCCGTCGTGGCCACCTCGGTGGCGGCCGTGGCGACCCGGTCCACGATGCCGTCGAACTCGACCACCTCGTCGCTGGACATCGACAGCGTCTCGTGGACGAGTGCGATCGAGGCGACCCGGCGTACGGACTCCTCCAGGGCCATCCGGGCTTCGGGGGCATCGACCCGCCGCGCCTGCAACCGGAGCAGGGCGGCCACGGTCTGCAGGTTGTTCTTCACCCGGTGGTGGATCTCGCGGATCGTCGCGTCCTTGGTCATCAACGCCCGTTCCTGGCGGCGGACCTCAGTGACGTCGCGGACCAGCACCAGCGCGCCGATGGGTACGCCGGCCGGGAGTAACGGAAGCGCGCGCGTCAGCACGGTCGCACCGCGTGCCTCGACCTCCTTGCGCGGCGGCGCCTCCCCGCGCAGGGACGTGAGCATCCGCTCCGCTGCGTCGGTACCGTCCAGCGGGTCGGCGGCCAGCCGGCCGGTGAGCACGGCGAGTTCCTCGCCGACCAGGTGGGCGCTGAACCCGAGCCGCCGGTACGCCGACTGGGCGTTCGGACTCGCGTAGGTGACCTTGCCGGCGGCGTCGAGCCGGATCAGCCCGTCGCCCACGCGTGGCGCGGACGTGGTCTCGCCGGGATGCCGCGGCGGCGGGAATGTGCCGTCGGAGACCATCTGGGCCAGATCGTCGGCCGTGGTGAGGTAGTTGAGCTCGAGCTGGCTGGGGGTACGGGCGGTGGAAAGGTTGGTGTCCCGGCCGATGACCGCGATGACCTCGCTGAAGCCCTCCTCCCGCGACGACTCGTCGCGCAGGCGGACCGGGATGGCCTCATGACGCGCCGGCGTGTCGCCGTACCAGACCGGATCGCCCTCGCGCCAGATCCGGCCCTGCGCGTACGCGATGTCGAGGTGCGCTACCTCGGGACCGCTGACGATCTTGCCGACCTGGTCGTCCTGGTACGCGGTCGGCGCGGTGGTCGGGCGTACCTGCGCCACACACAGGAACGTCCGCGGCTGGTCGGCCGCAGCCCGTACCGGCACCCACAGCAGCAGGTCGGCGAAGGACAGGTCGGAGAGCAGCTGCCAGTCGCCGGCCAGCCGATGCAGGTGGTCGATGTCGGCAGCGCCGAGGGCGGTGTGCTCCTCGGCGAGGTCGCGCAGCGTGGACACGGCACAAGCCTGCCATGCCCGCTGTCAGAGGGTTGACGTGATCTTGTTCAGGCCGCGTGGTGCGTCCGGGTCCTCGCCGCGGGCCAGTGCCAGCGACAGCGCCAGATTCTGCAGCGGCAGGATGTCCAGCAGCGGGGCGTACCGCTCGTCCACCGCGGGGACGGCGAGCCGTCCGGCCGCGCCCGGCACGTCGAAGGCGCCGATCGTGACGACGTCGGCGCGCCGTTCGCCGAGGCGGTTCACCACGTCGGCCATCGCCTTCCCGCCCGGCCCGGAGCCGACGATCGCCAGCACCGGCACGTCCGGGTCGGTCATGGCGAGCGGCCCATGCAGCAGGTCGGCGCCGGAGAACGCGAGCGCCGGCAGGTACGACGTCTCCATCAGCTTGAGCGCGGTCTCGCGGGCGGTCGGGTACGCGTACCCCCGGCCCGTGGTGACCATCCGTGACGCGAAGCGGTAGCGCTGCGCCAGCTCCTCCGCGCCCCGATCGGCGAGTACGTCCTCGGCCATCTGCGGCAACTTCTCCAGGGCCGCACGCTCGACGGCCGGCAGCGCGCCGTCGCCGGCCCGGATCCCCTCGATGAGGATGAGCAGCGCGAGCAGTTCGGCCGTGTAGGTCTTGGTCGCCGCGACCGCCCGCTCGTGGCCCGCCGCCACGTCGACGGCGAGCTCGGCGACCTCGGCCAGCGGCGAGGCCGGATTGTTGGTGACCGACAGCGTCAGCGCGCCGGTCTCGCGGGCCACCTTGAGCACCCCGGTGAGGTCGGGCGAACCGCCGCTCTGGCTGACGCCGACGACCAGCGCGTCCGAGAGGTCGGGCCGAGCGCCGTACAGCGTGATGGTACTCGGCGACGCGAGACCGACCGGGATGCCGAGCCGGATCTCGGTCAGGTACGCCCCGTACAGCGCGGCGTGGTCCGACGTGCCTCGGCCGACGAAGACCACGTGGCGCGGGCGCCGCTCGGCCACCACGGCCGCGACCGCGGCGATCGCCTCGGCGTGCTCGCCCTCGAGCAGGCGGGCGTATCCGGCCGGCTGCTCCGCGATATCGGCCGCCATGCCCTGGCCTCGTTGCGTCACGTGATTCCTCCGAGGTGCGCGATGGGGCTCATTCGGTGCGCATTCTTGCACGATGTAGCTCGCGATAGCAACGTTTCGAGCATCAATGCGCAGCCTGTGGGACTGACATATCGAGGATCGTCGCCTAAGCTCGCGGTCGGTGGCGCGACATCGAAAGGCTGGCGCAGCTATGGAGGATCCTCGGCGCTCCGCCGACCGCGACCTCGAGCAGGCCCGCGCGGCGCTTGACCGCGGCGAGATGCACCACGCAGCCGGTCACCTGGCCGGCGCGATCGCGCACGCACCCACTCTGCCCGAGGCGCACGAGCTGCTCAGCCGCCTCGCCGCCCGATCGGACGGCGGCCTACACCTCTTCCCGCTCGAGCAACACGCGTTCGTCGGCGCCGTGGTGGCCCGCGCCCACCTGCTCGCCGCGGCCGGCCGCCCCGAGGACGGGCTGCCGCTGCTCGCCGCGGCCAGCGGGCACACCCCCGGCGTGGACTGGGCGGGCGTCCCGTGGGTCAGCGACCCCGCTCTTGGCGTACGGATGGAGCCCGGCCTGCTCGCCCGCATGGTCATGCAGCTGTGCAGCGCGGTCGGCGATCACACCCCCGAGGCCGGCCAGGAAGCCCTGCGTCCCTATCTGACGGTGGTCCGGCACGCGGTCGCCGCGCACCCCGACCACCCGTTGTTGCTGGGCGCCGGATCGGCGCTGGCGCGCCGGATCGGCGAGGCCACGCTGGCCGTCGACTGGGCCGTCCGCGGGGCGCGGGCACGGCCGTCCAAGCTGGCGGAGATCTGGCTCGGGTACGCGCACCGCAGCGCCGGCCAGATTCCCGAGGCGCTGGACGCGCTCCGCCGAGCGGTCGCGCACGACCCCGACGACCTTTCCGTGTACGCGGACATCGCCGGCACGCTCGCCGACGACGGCCGGCTCGACGAGGCGCTGGAGTGGGTGGACCGGGCGCTCGTGCGCGATCCCGAGTTCGACTGCGCGGTACACACCGCGCACCGGCTCCGGCACCGCGCCGACGGCAATCTGGCGCACCTGGTCCGGCTCGCCGATTTCCAGCGCGACCACCCCGACGACAACCACGAGCACAACGACCTGGCGGACTGCTGCGCGGACGTGCCGTGGTTGAGCCGGGTGCCGTCCGCACCCGACAGCCCGCCGGACCCACGACGGCCACCACCGGCGACCACGCTGCCGTCGGACGGGGCCGCGGAGCGGCTGCGCCGGATCGCCCACCCGCTGTGGCCACACCCCCCGGCCGCGTACGACGCCGCGCTGGGGCTCGTCCTCGTCGAACCGGAGCAGTTGCTGGCGCTGCTCACGTACCCGCCGACCGCGCCGGAGACCGAGATGGGCCGGGCGCTGGCTGAGCACGATCCGGCACTGTGGGGCAGATGCGCTCAGGTATGGGCGTGCCTCGGGCTGTTGCACCACGGCACCGAAGAGCCGTGGCCGGAGTCCAGCCGGCGCCGCGTGCTCGTGGAGCTGGCCGTGGCCGGGGCGGACCGGATCACCGAGGCCGCACTGTTCGCGCTGGTCACGTACGCATGGGTGGACCCGGCGGCGCGCCCGGACGTGGCCGCGTTCATGGCCCGGCGACTCGCGGACATCGTGGATTCCGACCGAGCGGGCACGGCCGCGATCACCTGGTCCGTGGCCCAGCTGGCCCTGGCCACGCCCGACCTGGGCCCGGACGCTCGCCGGCTGGCCGCGGACGTGATCCGGGCCGAAGAGGATTACGCGGTGCCACTCATCGCGCGCCCGCGGAACGGTGCGGGACGGCGGCTGTTGAACTGGCTTACCGGCCGCTGTGCTCCATGACGCTCGCTACTCGATGACGGCGATCAGGTCGCCTTCCTGCACCACGTCGCCCTCGTTCACGGCGAGCTGAGCCAGCGTCCCGTCGGACTCCGCCAGCACCGGGATCTCCATCTTCATGGACTCGAGAATCACCAATGTGTCGCCCTCGGCGACCTCGTCGCCGGCGGTGGCCACGACCTTCCACACATTGGCCACCATCTCGGCGCGGATCTCCTCGGCCATGGTGATGCCCCTCTCATCGATGCTGTGTCGGTGGTGCGCGCCAAATTATTGGGCACAGTCAATCATGAGCGGCTCCGAGGGGAATCCCGGCCCGGATGACGCGCCGACTACGATCGGGCGCTGACGACGTGCCACGAACAGGAGCTAGCCATGGCCAAGAAGTCCCGCAAGAAGAAGGCCCGCAAGAAGAGTGCGGCGAACCACGGCAAGCGCCCCAACAGCTGAGTTTGATGGGTCGGGCGCAGGCCGACCTGGTCGGTGCGGAGACTCAAAGGCCGGCAGCATCAGCTGCCGGCCTTTGACGTTTCTCGTCAGGGGAGGTATTCGCGGGTTTCCGTCTCGATCACCAGCTGGTCGAGCTTGATCCGGAGCCGCTCGCGCAGTTCCCTGGGCGCGATCTCGTCGCCGCAGCACCGGGCCACCAGCGCCTTCACCTCGTGCTCGATGCCGTACTCCCGCAGGCACCGTGAGCAGTCGTCCAGGTGTTTCTGGATCAGCGTCCGCCGGTCCTCGCTGCACTCCAGATCGAGGTATAGGTACACCTCGCTGAGTACCACGCTGCAATCGGTCTCGTGGTCGTGGTCTTCGCCGCTCACGTCGGTCACGCCTCCTGCGGTTCGGACGCGGTACGGGTGATGCCGCGGTCCGCGGCGTACTGCTCCAGCAGCTTGCGCAGGTTACGCCGACCGCGATGCAGCCGGGACATGACCGTCCCGATCGGCGTACCCATGATGTCCGCGATCTCCTTGTAGGAGAAGCCCTCGACATCGGCAAGGTAGACAGCGAGGCGGAAGTCCTCGGGAAGCGCCTGCAGCGCCTCCTTGATGTCGCTGTCGGGCAGCCGGTCCAGCGCCTCGGTCTCGGCCGAACGCAGGCCCACGGAGGTGTGCGACTCGGACGAGGCGAGCTGCCAGTCCGTGATCTCCTCGGTCGGGGCCTGGACCGGCTGGCGCTGCTTGCGGCGGTAGGAGTTGATGTACGTGTTCGTCAGGATGCGGTACAGCCACGCCTTGAGGTTGGTGCCCTCCTCGAACTGGTGGAACGCGGAGAACGCCTTGAGGAACGTCTCCTGCACCAGGTCCTCGGCGTCGGCCGGGTTGCGGGTCATCCGGAGACCGGCGGCGTACAGCTGGTCCACGAACGGCAAGGCATCACGCTCGAAGCGCGCACGGCGCTCCTCGGTCCGTTCTGTCTGGGCCACCCTCGACTCTCCCCTCGACTGCCCCGCCGAGGATACGGGTACTGCCCGTGGAACAGTTTCGAAAACCGCGGGTGTGCTGACACTCACCAACGGCGTGGCGGGCGCCGGCTCGACGGCGGGCCACTCGGGCGAACTCAGGAGATTTCGCACCAAGCGTACCTCCTGACCGCTCCGCTCGATGCTCTCGGTTCCGGCTCGCACCGCTAAGACCCCTTCCGACGTACGGCCTCCCGGGTGGTGTAACGACGTGCGGGTGAGGGTCATTCCGTGCTGGCTGGTCTTCGCTGTCGCTCGACGGCAAATCGCCTTGTAACCGCTGAGCAAGGAGGCCCGATACGGCTCGCTTCGCTCCCGTATCGGACATCCCTGCTCAGCGGCGGCGATTTGCGACGCGAGTCGCGCTCAGACCTGGCGATGTCCCGGGTGTAGCTCTCCGCATCGCTCGCGAATCGGACAGCCTTGCTGTAGCCGGTCAATCCCAGCGGTGGCTGGATTGGGCTCGCTTCGCTTGCGGCTCGTCTCTGGCCGGGGTTGCTGCGGGATTGGCCCAGCCGTGCTGGGTTAGCCAGGTGAGGACTACGTCGGCCGTGCCGGCTAGGTCTTTGCGCAGGTCGTGGGTGGCGCCGGGGCGAACCACCACCTCGACCGCCCCAGTCGCGTCGGGGACGCCGAAAGGGTCGCGGTCGCCGTTGACGACCAAGGTAGGGATGTCCGTAGGGAGTTCCGGCGCGCGGCTGCGGTCCGGCTTGCCGGGCGGATGCAGCGGGAAGGCCAGGGCAAGCACGCCCGCCACGCCGAGTTCGGCAGCGGTGCGGCATGCTACCCGGGCGCCGCTGGAGCGGCCGCCGCAGATGAGCGGCAGGTCCCGCACAGCGATGTGGCGCACGACCGCGATCCAGGCCTCGTCGAGCTGCGCGGCCGGCGCAGGTGTGCGGCGGCCGGCCACACGATACGGCTGGGTTACCAGTGCGACGCGCACGCCGGCCGCGACTGCGACGTCCTGCACCCGGATCAGGTCCGGCGCGTCTACGCCGCCGGCGGCGCCGTGGCCGAGCACCAGCATGCTGATCGGCGGGCCGGCGGGATCCGTGATCCGGACCGCTGCCGGTCCGCGCGGCGTGTCCAACGAGAAGCTGCGCACAGCTCCTATGTTTAGCCCTTCCCGACGCATGTGGCGGCCGCACACTTTCGGCAGGCGGGCTCGGGCCGCCTTGGGATCCTCAGCGGCTCACCGGGATCAGCGTCAGGAGCCGGCGATCCTCCTCGTCCGGGGTGTCGTCGACCGCGTCGCCGTTGGGCTGTACCCGTTCGCGCCAGGCGACCAGCATCGCCCGCCGTTCGCGCGGCGTGGTGCCGCCCCAGACGCCGTGACAGTCACCCACCTGCAGCGCCCAGGCCAGGCAGGGCCCCTGCACGTCGCAGGTTCCGCAGAGCGCCACCGCGCTCTCGGACGGCTCGTTCGGAGCCGGGAAGAACGTTTCCGGATCAACGCTGCGGCAAGCGCCGCGAATGCGCCACGCATCGTCGGCGCCGCGTTCCTCGATCGCCCCAAGCAGCCGCGGGTCGCGCCGTGCGATGGCGACCTCATGCGGACGCGGCATACGTGCCCGTGTCATCAGCCCACCTCCCCCGTGGGACCGGTAAAGCGCGTGGCAACGCCGTCCGCACCGTGCGGACCGGCACCACACCGGCGGTGGTTTGTATCGCACGAAGCGAGATCAGAACAAGGGGTCTTGTCTATCCCGCAACAAACTTAGCAGTGCAAAAGGCCTACACAACCGATCGAACTTCGCAAATCATGATGTCAGAACAGCGTCGCGTCCGCAGGTTCCGGAACGGATGGCGTGATCAGATCAGGACCGTTATTGCGGACGTTGCCGACGTCGGGACGGACCGGCCGCACCTCGATCGCCTCGAGCGCGGCCGGCGACATCGGCGCCAACTGCTCGACGGCGTCCCCGCCGCCCGCCAGCCAGGAGGCCCAGCGCTCCGGCGGCAGGACCAAGGGCATGCGGTCGTGCACCCTGGCCAGCCTGCCGAGCGCGGCCGTGGTGACGATGCTGCACGTGAGCACCGCCTCCGGCCCCCAGGACGACCACAGGCCGGCGAACGCGAGCGGGCTGCCGTCGGCGGGCGTCATGTAATAGGCCTGCCGGTGCTTGCCGTCGCGAATCCACTCGTACCAGCCGTCGGCCGGGACCAGGCAGCGACGGCGCGCGAACGACGGCGCGAACGCCGACGAGGTGGCGACCGTCTCGGCCCGGGCGTTGATCATCCGGGCGCCGCCGCGCAGGTCATCAGCCCACGGCGGGACGAGACCCCAGCGCGCCGTCTCGAGTACCCGAGCCTCCCGCCGCTGCGAGACCCGCACCAGGGGTACGGGATCGGTCGGCGCGACGTTCCAGCTCGGCTCCAGCCCTTCGATGAGGTCCACGGCGTCGAAGAGGACGCTGAGGTCGGCATCGCTCCTGGTCGTCGCGTACCGCCCACACATGGCGCCGACCATACGCCCACAACCCGTCCCGCACCGCCCCGGCGCGGCCGGTTGATCATGAACTTGCTGTCGATTTCGGGCCAGGTCCCCACAACAACTTCATGATCAACGAGGAAAAGGAGCGATGGAGGGGCGGACGGGGAGGTGAGGTGGGTGGACGGCAGAATGAGGGCGTGGATGAGTGGATCGCGCCGGTGGCCACGGAGCCGGTGGTCGCCACCGTGCGACTGCCCGGCTCCAAGTCGATGACCGCACGTGCTCTCGTGCTCAGCGCGCTCGCCGGAGGGGCGTCGGAGATCAACCGCCCGCTGCGGGCGCGCGACACGACGCTGATGGCCGCGGGCCTGCGTGCGCTCGGCGTAGCGATCGACACCGACTCCGACGAGCGCTGGACCGTCGAGCCCGGCCCGCTGCGCGGCCCAGCGCAGGTGGACGTGGGGCTAGCCGGCACGATCATGCGCTTCGCGCCGCCGGTTGCGGCGCTGGCCGACGGCACGGTCACGTTCGACGGCGACCCGCACGCCCGAAACCGCCCGTTGCGCCCGATCGTCGACGCGCTGCGCGGGCTGGGCGTGGTCATCGACGCGTCGCCGACCGGTGGGCTACCGCTCACGGTGCACGGCACCGGCCTGGTGGAGGGCGGCGAGGCGGTCATCGACGCGTCCGGGTCCAGCCAGTTCGTCTCGGGCCTGCTGCTCTCGGCGCCGCGCTTCACCAAGGGGCTGGTGCTGCGGCACGAGGGACCGCCCGTGCCGTCCGCGCCTCACCTGCGCATGACCACCCACATGCTGCGGGCTGCCGGTGCCGTCGTCGACGAGAGCGTTCCCCACGTCTGGGCCGTCGAGCCCGGCCCGTTGCGCGGCCGCAGCTGGGACATCGAGCCGGACCTGTCCGGCGCCGCGCCCTTCTTCGCGGCGGCGATGGTCACGGGCGGCGCGGTCACGCTGGCCGGCTGGCCGGGCGACAGCTGGCAGCCGGTCGGCCGGCTCAGCGAGCTGCTCACCGACCTCGGCGCCGAGGTCGGTCAGGACGAGCGCGGCCTGACCGTTCGCGGCACCGGCACGCTGCGCGGCATCATCGCGGACCTGTCCGAGGTCAGCGAGCTCACCCCGGTGATCGCCGCACTGGCGACGCTCGCCGATGGCCCGTCCGAGCTGCGCGGCGTCGCGCACATCCGGGGCCACGAGACCGACCGGATCGCGGCGCTGGCCCGGGAGCTGACCAAGGTTGGCGCCGGCGTGGTGGAGCACCCGGACGGCCTCGAGATCCGGCCGGGCCGGCCGCGGCCGGCCACGATCGAGACGTACGCGGACCACCGGATGGCACACGCCGCGGCGGTTATCGGCCTCGCCGTCGAAGGGACAGCTCTCAGCGACGTAGCGTGTACGTCGAAGACGTTGCCCGAGTTCCCCCAGCTCTGGGCCGACCTGGTGACCACGAGGAGCTGACCTGCCGGCGCGGAAACGGGAGTACGACGAGGACGACGTCCGGATCCGACCGGGCCGGTCCTCCCGGCCCCGTACCCGCACCCGGCCCAAGCACGACGACGCGATCGACGCGATGGTGATCACCGTGGACCGCGGCCGGTACGGCTGCGTGCGGGTGTACGCCGAAAACGAGGACGAGGTCATCACCGCGATGCGCGCCCGCGAGCTCGGCCGCAAGTCCGTGGTGGTCGGCGACCGGGTGGCGCTGGTCGGCGACACATCGGGGGCGCCCGGAGCGCTGGCCCGCATCGTACGCATCGCCGAACGCACGTCCGTGCTGCGCCGCACCGCGGACGACGACGACACCACGGCCGAGGGCCGGCTCGAACGGGTCGTGGTCGCCAACGCGGACCAACTCGTCATCGTCAGCGCGCTGGCCGATCCCCCGCCGCGGACGGGGTTCATCGACCGGTGCCTGGTGGCGGCGTACGACGCGGATATCGAGCCACTGCTCTGTCTCACCAAGGCCGACCTCGCGGGACCCGAGGCGGTACTGGACTACTACGCGGAGCTGGACCTGCCGTACGTGCTGGTCTGTCCGGACAGCGACCTGGCCGAGGTACGCAAGCGCCTCGCCGGGAAGGTGTCCGTGCTGATCGGGCACTCCGGCGTGGGCAAGTCCACGCTGGTCAACCGCTTGGTGCCGGATGCGCTGCGTGCGGTCGGCATGGTCAGCGCGATCGGTAAGGGCCGGCACACGTCCAGCAGCGCGGTGGCGCTGCGCCTCCCCCGGGTCGGCCGGAGAAAGGGCGATCCGGGCTGGATCATCGACACGCCGGGGATCCGGAGCTTCGGCCTGGCGCATGTGAGCGCCGACAGCCTGCTGCACGGTTTCCCCGACCTGGTCGAGGGCATCGTGAACTGCCCGCCGAACTGCGGACACACGGCAAACGACGTCAACTGCGGGCTGGACGCATGGGTCGCCGCGGGCAAGGCCGATCCGCGCCGGCTGGCCTCGTACCGTCGCTTGCTGGCCTCGCGCGCCGGCGAGCCCGACCCGCGCGACCAGCCCGATCCCAACGGACCGCAAGATCTGGCCTGAGCCGTCGTGGCCGCACCCGAGCTCGCAAATCGCCGCCGATGAGGTGCCGTGTCCGATGTCGGAGCGAAGCGAGCGGCATCGGGCCCGGCACCTCATCGGTTACCAGGCGATTTGCCGGAGGAGCGGAGCGACGACCAACAAACTCAGCTCGTCGGCTAGCGTGCCTGCATGTCCGGTTACGCCGACGATCTCGCCCTCGCCCACCTGCTCGCCGACACGGCCGACTCCATCTCGATGGCCCGGTTCCGCGCGTTGGACCTGCACGTCGAGTCCAAGCCGGACCTGACACCGGTCTCGGACGCGGACACGGCGGTGGAGAAGGCGCTCCGCTCGACGCTGGCGCGGGCCCGGCCGCGCGACGGCGTGCTCGGCGAGGAGTACGGCATGTCCGCGCCGGCGGCCGGCTCAGGCACCCGGCACTGGGTGATCGACCCGATCGACGGTACCAAGAACTTCATCCGGGGCGTGCCGATCTGGGGCACGCTCATCGCGTTGATGGAGGCCGATACCCCGGTCGCGGGACTGGTGTCCGCTCCCGCGCTCGGCCGCCGCTGGTGGGGAGCCACCGGCCTGGGCGCGTACGCCGGCAAGCACCAGCGCGCGGCAACCCGGATCAAGGTCTCTTCGGTACGGCGGCTCGCCGACGCCAGTTTCTGCTACTCGAGCCTCTCCGGCTGGGCGGAGAACGGTCGCCTCGAGCCGATCGTCGACATCATCCTGCAGGTCTGGCGCAGCCGGGCCTACGGCGACTTCTACGGTTACATGCTGCTCGCCGAGGGCGCTCTGGACGCCATGGTCGAGCCGGAGCTCTCGCTCTGGGACGTGGCCGCGCTGATTCCGATCGTCACCGAGGCGGGCGGCACGTTCACCGACCTGGACGGGCGGCCCGGGCCAGGCGGCGGCAGCGCGATCGCCACGAACGGCCACCTGCACCCCGATCTGTTGGGGCGGCTGGCAGAGCGGAAGGCCGGGTAGCGGAAGCGAGGCTGGTCTATCCTCGCTCAGTGGTGTCCGCGGGCTGGTTCTACCTGGCGGCGATGATCGCGGCGTACGGGGTGGCGAACCTCCTGCAGTCGGCGGCCGCCGCGCGCACCACCGTGCACCACACGTTCGACCCCGCTCTCCTGCTACGTCTCGCCGGCGAGCGCGCCTATCTCTTGGGGCTGCTCTGTCAGGTGCTCGGGTTCGTGCTCGCCTTCCTGGCCCGGCGCGACCTTCCGCTGTTCCTGGTGCAGGCCAGCATGGCGGCGGGGTTGGGCGTGACCGCGCTGCTCGGCGTACTGATGCTGAAGTGGACCTTGCCGCGCGCGGAGATCGCGCTGCTCGCGCTGCTGCTCGGCGGCATCACCGCGCTGGTCCTGGCCGCGCAGCCGGCCCATTCGCGCCAGCTCGGGACGGCTGGGACGGTCGCGCTGGCCGCCGCACTCGCACTGCTCGCGCTGTTCGGCTTCTTCGCGGTACGCCTGCACGGCGCCGCGGGCTCCGTGGTACTGGGATCGCTGGCCGGGATCGCGTTCTCCGCCGCGGCCATCGCGGCACGCCCGCTCGCGAACGAGCATTCGGTGGCCGGGTTCTTCGCCAATCCGCTGCTCTACCTGCTGGTCGCGCACTCGGTTGTCGGGCAGCTGCTGCTTGGCCTGGCGATGCAGCGCGGTTCCACCACCGCGGCGGTGGCGGCGATGGACGCGGCCGGCGCCGTGCCGGCGGCGGTGGTCGGTCTGCTCCTGCTCGGCGACCGGATCCATCCGGGCCGCGAGTGGCTCGCTGCGCTCGGCTTTGTCGCGACACTGGCCGCGGTGCTGGCGCTGACCAGGTACGCGGAGCCGCAGCACCACCACGCGACCATGCCCGGCGGCAAGCACGAGGCCCGGCGCCCGGAGGCCGCCCGGCTGCGGCCGGCCGGTTCCAGCCGCTGACCGCCGATCATGCATGAGCCCTGGACGACGGGGTATTAGTAGTTTACCCATCATGCGCTTATGTCCCGAATAGTACAAACAACGACAAGCTCGCAATAGGGCACATCTCACCCCACCGGAATGCACGGAGGGGACACGATATGCACAATGGAGCGATCATGCCGAGCGAGGTCCGACACGTGGTGGACACCGACGCGATATATCCGGTTGTCCGGCTCACCGGGATGCTCGACGCTAAGACCGCGCCCACAGTCCGCTCCGCGCTCCTCGACGTCCTCGCCCAGCAGCCCGAGGCTGTGGTCATCGACGTGTCCGACCTGCGACTTGCCGACCCGTCCGCGGCCGCCGTCCTGCGTGACGTGGTCCGCGAGACCGCGGATTGGCCGGCCGCGCACCTCGCACTCTGCAACCGTGACGGCGCGTCGCGCTGGCACTCCACCGGCCTACCGGTGTGGACCAGCCGTGCCGATGCCTTCGCGGAGCTCGGCGAGCCGGACGCCCGGCAGCAGCTCAGTCTCGATCTGGAGCCGGTCGTCGGCGCGGCCCGGCGCTCCCGGGAGCTGGTCACCGAGGCATGCGCACGCTGGGAACGGCCCGGATTCGCCGGACCCGCGTGCATCGTGGTGACCGAGATGGTGAACAACGTCGTAGCCCATGCCCACACACCGATGATCGTGCTGCTGGCACTACATGGCGACACGATGACGGCCGCTGTCCGCGACCGCTCCGCGAACGCCCCGCGCCTCACCGATCCGGTCTCGCCGACCGCTTACGGGGGCCGGGGCCTGTTGCTCATCGACTCGATGGCGGAGCGCTGGGGCAGCCTAAGGCTCGACGACGGCAAAGTGGTGTGGGCGGTGCTGGCCGACGAGCCGGACGAGCCAGCGGGCGACCGAAAGGACCTCAACAGCGCCGGTATGCCCGACCCGGCACGCGGGTAGATTGCGAACATGCGAGACAACGACTATCCGGCCGAGGTTTCCGACCCGGAGGCTTCCGGGCTGCCGGAGACCGCGGATGACGATTCGAACGCGTACGACTCGGTGGAGAGCAGCCGGTGGGCCGACGGGCCGGACCCCGCCGCCCTCGCCGGCACCGGGCCGGGCGGCTCGAACCGCTACGGCGACACCGCCGAAGAGGCGTTCGAGGGCGAGTCCCTCGACTACCACCTGCGCCAGGAGGAGCCGGACGTCGGCGCCGAGGACCCGATCCCACAGAACCGGGATCCGTACGACGAGACCGTCGACAGCTCGGAGCAGCGGAACTTCGATGCGGACGTGTGGGGTCAGAGCCCGACGTCCGACCCGCATTCGCAGGTCTCGCTCTACGACGACGGCCAGCTCGCCTACGACGACCCGGAGTCGGTCGGCCGCTTGGTGGCCCCGGACGAGGGCTACGGCTTCGACGACGAGACGGACAGCGTCGCGTACGACGCGGGCGCGGCCGGCGGCGGCGCGAGCGCCGAGGAGCTGGCCATGCACGAGACCAACCCGCCCGACTACGAGTAGGCCCGGATCCGGGTAGTTCGGCGCGCAAAGAACCGCAACGGAAGTCGGATTCCGCCCGTCGTTGTCGAGGACGCCGAAAACGGCAAGGCGAAGCCGAGGTCGTTTTCGGTGGCCTCGACAACGACCTCAAGGGGCGGAATCCTCGTCGAGCGGAGCGAGACCAGCTTGCAGAGCGTAGCGCGTTAGCTCCACCCGGTTGTGGAGCTGGAGCTTACCGAGCGTGTTCTGGACGTGGTTCTGCACCGTGCGGTGGCTGAGCACCAACCGCTCGGCGATCTGGCGGTACGACAGGCCTTTCGCCACCAGGCGCAGCACCTCGGTCTCCCGCTCGGTGAGCTTCGGCGCACCGCCGCCGCCCGCGACCGGCTCGACCGCGAGCCGCCGGAACTCACCCAGTACGAGACCGGCAAGCCCGGGCGTGAAGACGGTGTCGCCCGCGGCGGTACGGCCGACCGCGTCGAGGAACTCGCTGAGGCCGGCCGACTTGAGCAGGTAGCCGGTCGCCCCCGCCTTCACCGCGTCCAGCACGCTCTGCTGTTCACCGCTGGCCGAGAGCATCAGCACCCGTACGCCGGGCACCGCCTGGAGCAGGCCGTTGATCACCTCGACGCCGGAGACGTCGGGTAACTGCAGGTCGAGCACCACGACGTCGGGCCGCGCCGCCGCGGCGATCCGGACCGCCTGCCGCCCCTCGCCGGTCGCCGCGACCACGTCGTAGCCGGCGGCCGCCAGATCGCGACAGACGCCCTCCCGCCACATCGGGTGGTCGTCGACGACCATCACACGCACGGCGTTCTGCTCCACGGCGTTCACGATATCGGGGCGCGGGGAACCGCGAGTTCGACCTCGGTGCCCTCGCCCGGCGCCGAGGTGATCCGCACCGTGCCGCGCAGTTGGGCGATCCGGCCCCGGACGGACTGTGCCACGCCGAGCCGGCCCTGCGCCTCGGCTTCGGTCAACCGGTCCGGCGCGATACCGCAACCGTCGTCCCGGATGCTGACCGTGACACGGGCCGGCTCGTCCTCCACCAGTACCCACACCTTGGTGCCGGGCGCGCAGTGCTTCGCCACGTTGTCGAGGGCCGCGGCCACCGCGGCGGCGACCTCGTCGGCCACACTCGACGGCAGGCGCACCGCGGCGGCCGGAGCCGCGATCGACACGGTCGACGACGCGTACGGGTCGAGCAGCGTCATGAGATCGACCTCGGCAACGTGCTCGACGGCCGGCAGCGGCCGCGCGGTGACCAGCTGGCGCAGCGCCGCCTCCTGCTCGCCCGCCAGCCGCGCCAACTCCCCGGCTTCCCCACCGAGGCCCGCGCCGCGCCGCTTGACGAGCGCGAGCACCTGCAGGACCGAGTCGTGGATGTCGCGGGCCAGCCGCTCGCGTTCGCGGGTCGCGGCCTCGAGTTCGATCGCCCGCTGTAGCCGGGCCTGGGACGCCTCCGCCAGCCGGACCAGGTAGCCGATCGCGATCGCGGCCAGCAGCAGGAGCACCGTGCCGGTGAACGCCGCCTGGTCGTAGTGGGCGCGGACCGCGAGGTCGGTGGCACCCATGAGGAGCGCCGCGGCGATGCCCCAGCGCCGGCCGCCCGCGACCGCCCACGCGATGACCGGGGCCACGTGCCAGGCGACGGCCAACGTGGGCCGGCCCTCCTCGAGCGCCGCCCGCCCGACGATCCACACGCTCGAGGTCATCACGCCCATGGTGATGAGTAGGTCGGCGACGAGCAGGGGCCACCGCCGCCGGCGCGGATTCGCGTACGCGTACGTGGTCACAACCGTCCAGGCCGCGGTGACCGCGAGCACGGGCCACGCCAGCATCGGCCGTTCGTAGTGCCCGACGTTCCGGACCACCAGGATGGCGACATAGACGAGCGCCGCGATCCTAAAGACAGCGATCGCCCGCCATAGCGGGGCCTGCAAGCCGCTGGGCTGTTCCCCGGTCTGCGCCATGCGCCCACAATCCCACAGGCCCGCTCGCCGAGCGGAAAGATCAGCCCTGCAATAACGTCGGATACATCGGCACGGATCCGTTTCTCTCCGAGGCTTTCGACCACGGCCGGGTGACCGCGCTGCGGCACGCCGTGGCGTCGTCCGCGGCCGCCGCCGGGCTGTCCGGGACGCGGCTCGATGACTTCGTCGTCGCGGTGAACGAACTGCTCACGAACGCGGTCCGGCACGGCGGCGGCACCGGTCGCGTGGCGCTCTGGCGCGACCGCGGCTCGGTGATCTGCGAGGTCACCGATCGCGGCGGTGGCATGCCGGCACGATCGGCACATCCCGCACGCCCGGCGCCCGACGAACCCGGTGGCTGGGGTCTGTGGCTGGCCGGTGAGCTGACCGACTCGATCGAGATCGCGAGCGGGCGCGACGGCACCGCCGTTCGGATATCGAGCCGTCTTTCTAAAGAGAATTTTAAGTTTCCGGGCTGAACTTGCGGGAAGATCGCTGATCTTCTTAAGTCACTCCTGCGTTATCGGGCTTGTCCGGCCAGGAGGTTCACCACCGATGCATCGCGCCCGCCGCTCATGGAAAGCCTTGGCGATTCGTCCCCGGCTGCTTATCGCGCTCGTTGTGGCGGGCGCCGGGCTGGCCTTCGCGCTCTGGCTGCCCACGCGCAACGACAGCGCGGCCGCGACGGAGAACGGTTGGGCCTGGCAGCAGACGCAGGGCGACTACCGGTACGGCGGCGACCGGACCTGGTGGCGCGACCGCGACGGATGGCACCGGCACGACCGGCAGTCGGCCCCGCCATCCGCGGCGCCGACCACGCCCCCGGCGAGCGAGCCTCCCTCCAGCGCTCCGGCGACGGTCCCGCCCACCAGCGCGGCTCCCGCGGCGACGGCCTGGGCGCCGTTCACCAACTACGTCAAAGGTCAGATCGTCTCCTTCGACGGCGTGGAGTACGAGGTGAAGGAGACGCACACCTCGCTGCCGGGCTGGGAGCCGCCGGCGCTGCCGAACCTTTTCAAGCCCCTGATCAACTCGTAAACCGGTTCCGGAACCGGTTTCCCTTGACTGATAGCGGTCGATTTCTAAAGACTGCTGCATGTAATTACACCTCTCCCCGGAGGCATCCCCATGCGCAAATCCCGGCTCCTGTTGGCCGCGGCGACCGTCGCGGTCACTCTCACGGGCGGTCTCGTGGCCGCCTCGCGCAGCGACCATGCCGACGCCGCGGTCGGCCCCATCACCTGGCAGGACGAGTTCAACGGCGGGGCCGGCGCCCCGATCGACGGCTCCAAGTGGAACTTCGACACCGGCGGCAGCGGCTTCGGCAACAACGAGCTGGAGTACTACACCAACTCGACGCGCAACGTCTCCACCGACGGGCAGGGCCACCTCGCGATCACCGCCCGCAAGGAGAACCCGTCGAATTTCCAGTGCTGGTACGGCACGTGCCAGTACACGTCCGGCCGCATCCTGACGTCGGGCAAGTTCACCCAGAAGTACGGCAAGTTCGAGGCCAGCATCAAGATTCCCAAGGGACAGGGCATGTGGCCCGCCTTCTGGATGCTCGGCGACAACATCGGCAGCGTCGGCTGGCCCAACTCCGGCGAGATCGACATCATGGAGAACGTCGGAAGCCAACCCAACACCGTCTACGGCACGGTGCACGGCCCGGGCTACTCGGGCGCCAACGGCGTCGGCGGCAACCGCAACATCGGCACGGCGCTCGGCGACGCGTTCCACAACTTCGCGGTGACCTGGTCGCCCAACCTGATCGTGTGGACGATCGACGGCTCGGAGTACTTCCGGGTCACGCCGTCGAACGTGCCCGGCACCTGGGTCTTCGACCACCCGTTCTTCATCATCCTGAATGTCGCGGTCGGCGGAAACTGGCCGGGCAGCCCCAACGCCAGCACGGTGTTCCCGCAGACGATGCTCGTCGACTACGTCCGCGTCTCGGCGTGGAACGACGGCGGCACGACCCCGCCCCCGTCCGGCGGCAACGCCATCAGGTCCAACTTCAACGGCCGCTGCATCGACATCCCGGCCGCTAACCCGTACGACGGCGCCCGCCTGCAGATGTACGACTGCAACGGCACGGTCGCCCAGAAGTGGACGTTCAACGCCGACGGCAGCGTCAGCGCGATGGGCAAGTGCATGGACGCCCAGGCGGCCGGTACCAGCAACGGCACGCCGATCCAGCTCTACACGTGTAACGGCACCGGCGCGCAGAAGTTCACGCTCACCGGCGCCGGTGACCTGGTCAACCCGCAGGCCAACCGCTGCGTGGACATCAAGGACTGGAACAGCAACAACGGCGCTCAGCTACAGCTGTGGGACTGCACCGGCAATTCCAACCAGAAGTGGACTCGAGTCTGAACCCACGAACAACGAGAGGCCGGCAGCCCCACACTGCCGGCCTTTCACATACCTTGTCTGCGTGACCAAGGACTACGTCGCCGCCATCGATCAAGGCACCACCTCGTCGCGTTGCATCGTCTTCGATTCGGACGGCACGATCGTGTCGGTCGCGCAGCGCGAGCACCGGCAGATCTTCCCGCGCCCGGGCTGGGTTGAGCACGACGCGGACGAGATCTGGGAGTGCGTCGAGTTCGTCGTCCGCGAAGCTCTCGCGGTCGAGTCCATCACCGCGGACCAGCTCGCCGCGGTTGGCATCACCAACCAGCGGGAGACCACGCTGGTGTGGGAGCGGGACACCGGACGGCCCGTACATCATGCGATCGTCTGGCAGGACACCCGCACGGAGGAGCAGCTCCGCCGTTTCGACGCCGCCTTCGGCGAGAAGAACTTCAAGGACCGTACGGGCCTGACGCTCGCACCGTACTTCGCCGGGTCCAAACTTGCCTGGCTGCTCGACAACGTCGACGGCCTGCGGGAGCGCGCGGCCGGCGGCGAGGTGCTGTTCGGCACGATGGACAGCTGGCTGATCTGGAAGCTGACCGGCAAACACCTCACCGACGTCACGAACGCCAGCCGTACGCTCCTGATGAACCTGCGGACGCTGGACTGGGACGCCGAGATCCTCGCCGCACTGGACATCCCACCGGCGATGCTGCCCGAGATCCGGTCGTCGTCCGAGGTGTACGGAACCGTGGCGGCCGGGACCCTGGCCGGTGTGCCGGTGGCGTCGGCGCTCGGAGACCAGCAGGCCGCCCTGTTCGGCCAGACCTGCTTCGCGCCCGGCGAGGCCAAGTGCACGTACGGGACCGGAAGCTTCCTGCTGCTGAACACCGGCACCGAACCGGTCGCCTCGCAGCACGGCCTGCTCACCACGGTCGGCTACCGGATCGGGGACCAGCCGGCCGTGTACGCGCTGGAGGGCGCGATCGCGGTGACCGGCTCGCTGATCCAGTGGCTGCGCGACAACCTCGGCCTCATCCGTACCGCCGCCGAGGTCGAGGACCTGGCCCGTACGGTGCCGGACAACGGCGGTTGCTATCTCGTGCCGGCGTTCTCCGGCCTGTTCGCGCCGCATTGGCGCTCGGACGCCCGCGGCGTGCTCGCCGGGCTGACCGCGTTCGTGAACCGCGGTCACGTGGCCCGAGCCGCGCTGGAGGCATCCGCGTGGCAGACCCGCGAGGTCGTCGACGCCATGAACAACGACAGCGGCACGCCGCTCACCACGCTCAAGGTGGACGGCGGGATGACCGCCAACGCCCTGCTCATGCAGTTCCTGTCGGACGTGCTGGCGGTGCCGGTGGTCCGGCCCACAGTCGCGGAGACCACCTGCCTCGGCGCCGCCTACGCGGCCGGGCTCGCCGTCGGTTTCTGGAACGGCACGGACGCGCTGCGGGACAACTGGAAGCGCGACGCCGAGTGGACGCCGGACCGGGACGCCGCTGAGATCGAGCGCGAGTTCACGCAGTGGCGCAAGGCGGTGGACCGTACCCTCGGCTGGGTTGAGCCGACCGAGTAGCGGGATTCTACTGTTGCTTGCGGTTGCGGTTCCGGGAGATCAGCACGATCGCGAGGACGATGGCGGCCACCACGAGCAGGCAGCACAACCCACCGAGGATCGGGAAGAAGCCGAACCCGCTGCGCCGGCGACGGTACCTGGTCGCCTCGATCGCCACGTCGCCGACACCGTTGCTCGCGGCCCAGGCGTGCACGGGCACGACCAGCGTCAGGGCAGCGCCGGTCAGGGCCGCGGTCACCCGCGACCACCACTTCATTGCAGCAGACATGCGCCCCATCGTGACTTATCCCTGCAAGGCTGGGAATGACCGCGGCTGACGAAGGGAGCGTGGATGGACGCCGATCTGGTGGCGTTGGCCGAGGCGCACGGGGTGGCCACGTGGTACGAGGACTGGCACCGGCAGCGCCGCGAGGTCTCGGCCGAGTCCGTGATCGGCGTACTGGGCCTGCTCGGCGTGGACGCGACGTCTCCGGCAGCGGTCCGGTCGGCGCTGGCCGCGGTCCGGACGGCGCGCGAGCAGCGGCGCCTGCCGGGCACGGTCGTCGTCCGCCAAGGCACATCCCGCCCGCTGGCCGAATCCGGAACGATCATTCTCGAAGACGGTACCGAGCTCGACGTCGCCGAGATGCCCGCGGACCTACCGCTCGGCTGGCACCGGCTCATCGTCGGCGAGCAGGACGTCACGCTGGTCGTCGTACCGACCGAGCTGCCCGAACCGCCCGAAACCTGGGGCTGGATGGTCCAGCTGTACGCCCTGCACTCGGACGACTCCTGGGGCATGGGAGACCTGGGCGATTTGAGGATGTTCGTGCAGCACAGCCATGACGCCGGGCTGATCCTGCTCAACCCGCTCCACGCCATCACCCCAACGCTGCCCGTGCCGGCGTCGCCGTACTCCCCGTCTAGCCGGCGCTTCGGGAACCCGCTCTACCTGCGTGTGGCCGACACCGACGCGTACCGCCGGGCCGACCCGGCGTTGCGCGCGCAGGTGGATGCGCTGCGGCCGGCGCCGACCCCGGACGGGCTGATCGACTACAGCGCGGTCTGGCAGGCGAAACGGGCCGCGCTGCAGTTGTTGTGGCCGCTCGCGGGCGATATCGACCGGGACGCCGATCCCGGCCTGACCGACTTCGCCACGTTCTGTGCGCTCGCCGAGGAGCACGGCCCGAACTGGCCGGACTGGCCGGCGGCTTTGCGGCGGCCCGACTCGCCGGCGGCGCGGGACGCACGCGCGGGCGAGCGGGTCGCCTTCCACGTCTGGCTACAGCAGTTGCTCAACGCCCAGCTCGACGCCGCGAACGAGGCGGCCCGGGCGGCCGGGATGCCGGTCGGAATCGTGCACGATCTCGCGGTCGGCATCGACCCGAACGGTGCCGACGGCTGGCTGCTGCAGGACGTGCTCGCGGCGGGGGTGCACGCGGGCGCGCCCCCGGATGCGTTCAACCAACTCGGCCAGGACTGGCGGCTGGCGGCCTGGCGCCCCGACACGCTGGCCGATACCGGATATGCGGCGTACCGGGACATGCTGCGGCGGACCTTCCGGCACGCGGGTGGCCTGCGCGTCGACCACGTCGCCGGACTGTGGCGGCTCTGGTGGGTGCCGCCCGGCATGGGCGCGGCCAGCGGCACGTACGTGCGCTACGACCCGGAGGCGATGCTCGGCATTCTGGCGCTGGAGGCGACACGGGCCGGCGCGGTGGTGATCGGCGAGGACCTCGGCACGGTGCTGCCCGTGGTGACCGAAGGCCTCGAGCGGATGAACATGCTGGGCTCGGCCGTGCTCTGGTTCACCCGCGACTACGACGATCCGGACCGCCCCTACCTGCCCGCGGCAAGCTACCCGCGCAACGCGCTGGCCAGCATCTCCACCCACGATCTGCCGACCGCGGCCGGCTTCCTGGCCGGCGAGCAGGTCCGGGTCCGCGCCGAACTGGGTCAGCTGGCCGGGTCGGTCGCAGACGAGCAGCGGAACGCGGACTCCGACCGGGCGCAACTGCTCGAGCTGCTTCGCGACGAGGGCCTGATCACGAACGGCAGCACCGACGAGGAGATCGTGGTCGCCATGCATGAATTCCTCGCCAAGACCCCGTGCCGGTTCGTTACCGCCTCGCTCTACGACGTCATGGGCGAGCTTCGCCAGCCGAACCTTCCCGGAACGACGGACGAATACCCCAACTGGCGGATGCCGCTGACCGCAAGCGTGGAACAGATCGGCGCCGATCCGCGGATGCGCCGGATCGCCAAGATACTGAGCGTGAAGGGCTAGATCGACGGGGCATACTTCGTGCCGTGGCGCAGAGCAGGCGGTCGGAGCGGCGAGTCGAGGTCGTCGCTACGGGTCTTGCCGAGCTCGTACCGGACCGGGACCGCTCGACCGCGTGGACGCTGTTGCTCGACGGCGCGCCGCAGTCGTACGTCGACCTCGCCGACCCGACGCACCTGGAGTTCGAGTACGTGCGGCGGATGGCCGCGGCCATCGACCTGATCGCCCCGCCCGGACAGCCGCTGCGGGCGCTGCACCTCGGCGGCGGCGCCTTGACGCTCCCCCGCTATGTCGCCGCGACGCGGCCGGGCTCTGCACAGCGCGCGGTGGAGATCGACGGGCCGCTCGTCGACCTCGTACGCCGGTCGCTGCCCTGGGATCCCACCATCAAGCTGAAGGTACGGGTGGCGGACGCGCGCGAGGCCCTCGCCGGCATGCGCGACGGCGGCTACGACCTGGTCGTGATCGACGTCTTCGCCGGGGCGCGGACTCCGGCGCACCTGGCGTCGGTCGAGTTCATCCGCGAGGTGGCCCGAGTGATCGCCCCGGACGGCTGGCTGGTGGCCAACGTCGCCGACGGGCCACCGCTGACCTACGCCCGGGCGCAGGTCGCGACCATCCGGGTCGTACTACCGCACGCGTGCCTGGTCGCGGACGCGGCGGTGCTGCGCGGCCGGCGGTTCGGCAACGTCGTGGTGCTCGCCGGGCGGACGCCGCCCCCTATCGCGGAGCTGACCCGGCGGGCGGCCGGCGACTGGTTCCCCGGCCGGGTGGAGTCCGATCTTGACCGGTTCACCGGCGGATCCGCCCCGGTCACGGACGCGTCGGCGGTGGCCTCACCGGCTCCGCCCGAGGGGCTGTTCAGCTCGCGCCCATAGGCAGGAGTACGGGCGGAATCGTCCAAAGGTTCAACCATTACCGGCCGCAAGTCCCATCGTTCCGCCATCCGGCAAAAGTGTGCCTCCTGGACTTGTCGCCGTCGATGTGCCGCAGTTGTAATCGATACGGCCGCGTGTCAGGGGCGCGGCACCGACGGGAGGGCCGATCAATGCTCGACCAGCGCTTCCCGTACTCGGTCGCACCTTCGGCCGGTGTCTTCGGGCGTCTCGAGGGCGGCGAGCGGGTGATGTGGCAGGGACGGGCCGCTGTTGCCGAGTACGCGTTCGACCGGGCGGCCTCGTTGCCGCGATGGACGCTGCCGGAGTGCACCGACGTGCTCGTGACCAACCGTCGCGTGCTGTATTCGTACGCCTCCGACGCGCAAGACCTGGAGATCATTTCCGGGGAGCTGCGCTGGCTCTGGCCTCAGTACCTGCGCGTGCAGCCCGGCGCCCGGTCGACCGACCGCGGTGCGGCGGCCAGCCAGATCCAGCTCGTCTGCGCCTCCGCGGACAGCGGCTTCCCGGCGCTCGTCTTCGCGGCCGGGGACCTCAGGACGGTGGGCGACGCGGATCGGCTGGCGAACGTGCTGCGGCATGCCATCGCCCGGTTCCGCATCGACAACGCCGACAAGCTCGGCCTGACCACGCCGCAGTCCCGGATGCTGTCGCGGCTCCTCATCGGGCCCGAGTTCAGCAACTACCAGGGCGGCGAGGGTCAGACGGTGGCTCTGGCGGGCGCGCTGCCGGTAACCCGCCCGGCGCCGGCGGCCGCCGGAGCCGATCCGTCCTTGGAGCCCGAACCCCGATCCGAGCCCGGACGTGGGCAGGGCCTTCCGGCGCGGGAGAACGCGACCCGGATGATGAACCTCCGGCCGGGCCTCGAGGCGGACGCACAGCGCGCCTGGCGGGCGGCTAAGGCCGAGGAGACCGCGCATCAGGTCCGGCCCGACCGCGCGTCCCGCGCAGCGGACCTGGCGGCCCGGGTGGCCAGCATGGTGACGCAGTCCGGGGAGGAAGTGGCGGCGCCCGAGCAGGAGGACGAGGCGTACAGCCCCGCGCACTTGGAGGTGCCGACCATCAACCTCACCGAGCGAGCAGCGGCGATACGGCGTTCCGAGGCGCGTTTCGCGGCGAACTCCGGCCGCGGCCGGGCCGGCGGGCACCGAGAGGCCGGCGTCACGACGCGGGGCAACCGGACCGGCTGATGCGTTCGCTCAGCGTTCAGCGCGAGGTCGCAGGCACGAAGCAGCGGCCGTCCGCGACCCGCAGGTCGTGAAGCTCGTGCGCCTGGCGCAGCAGCTCCATTAGTTCATCTTCTTCCCGGATCCGCTGGCGGTACTTCTCCGGCAGCTTCTTGAGGCTTGCCTCCTCGTCGAGCAACCGGTGGAAGATCACGTCGCAGTACTCCGGATCGGTCTCGATGTCGAGGAACTCGTTGGCATGCCGGCGCGCGGCGGCCACGTACATCTGCGCCCGGCCCTTCGGGCTGAGCAGCGACGCCACGACCGTGATGATCAGCACGCCGATAATGATGGCCAGCGACAGACCGGTGCTTATCTCGACCACGTCGACGGGTTCGCCGTGGTTGATGAACGGCACGTTGTTCTCGTGCAGCGCGTGCAGGATCAGCTTGACGCCGATCAGCGCGAGGATCGCCGACAGCCCGTAGGAGAGGTAGACCAGCCGGTCGAGCAGGCCGTCGATCAGGAAATAAAGTTGCCGGAGCCCGAGAAGCGAGAACGCGGTGGCCGTGAACACCAGGTAGACGTTCTGGGTGAGCCCGAAGATGGCCGGGATCGAGTCCAACGCGAACAGGATGTCGGTGCCGCCGATGGCCACCATCACCAGCAGCATCGGCGTCAGGACCCGGCGTCCGTTCTGGACCGTGAACAGCTTGTCCCCGTCGTACGTGCTTGAGGTCCGCAGTACCCGACGGGCGAGCCGGATGATGATGTTGTCGGGCGGCGGTTCGGCGTCCCGCGACTCGCTTCTCAGCAGGTTGCCGGCCGTGATCAGCAGGATCAGCCCGAACAGGTAGAACACCCAGGAGAACGTGTTGATCAGCGCCGCGCCCAGGAAGATGAACCCGGTACGCGCGATCAGCGACACCACGATGCCGACGAGGAGGACCTTCTGTTGATCGGCGCGCGGCACCTTGAAGCTGCCGAGCAGCAGGAGGAAGACGAAGAGGTTGTCGACCGAGAGCGCCTCCTCGGTCACGTAGCCGGCGAAGTACTGCGTGCCCATTTCGGCGCCGCCGAAGAACCACACGCCCAGGCCGAACAGGATCGCGATGGAGACGTAGATCGCGGTCCACCGGGCGGCCTCGCGGAGCGACGGGACGTGTGCCCGGCGCACGTGGAAGAAGAAGTCGAACAGCAGCAGCCCGGCGATGCCGGCGACGGTCAGTGCCCAGACCAGGCCGGAAACCTCCTGCATCGCGCGCTCCACGGTCGGTCGACGGTCGGCCCGTCCATCCTAGGGGTGCTGGCTTGCCGACCTCAGCTGGGACTCGGTCAGGAATAGCGCGCCGGTGAGGTCGGCGCCGCGGAGATCGGCGCCCCGCAGGTCCGCACCGGTGAAGTCGGCGCCGCGCAGGTCGGCGTCGCGCAGGTCGGCGCCGACCAGCAACGCGCCGCGCAGGCTGGCGCCGCGCAGATCGGCCCCGCGTAGCTTGCGGCCGACCAGGTTCGCGCCGCGGTGGTCCGGCTGCCGTCCCGCGCCGGCCCGGGCCAGGTCGCTGGCCCGTAGCAACAAGGGGTTGACCCTCTTCCGGTACGCGTCCAGGTCGATCGCCAGCAGCTCGTCCGGTGTGCCGGCGGCGAGCCGCTCGGTCTCGTCCAGCGCGGCACGCAGCTCGCCATGCAGCCGGCGGGCGGCGGTCAGCTTGAGCGCCTCGGTCAGGTACCACGCCAGCTCGTGCAGTTGCCGCATGACCGGCAGCGACGCGAACATCTGCCGCGCCACGCCACGCTCCGACCGCCAGTCCCGCCCGTCAAACGTGCCCTGCGTGACGTGCTGCCCCGCGCCGAAGCAGTCGAAGACGGTACAGCCCTTGAAGCCGCGTTCGGTCAGGTGCTCGTGGATCCCGCAGCGGAAGTCGGGCCGCAGGTGGGGGCAGGCCGTTCCTGCCGGCTTGTCGATGGCGAAGTCCGACGACTTGGCGAACGCCGGCGCGACGCAGCAGAGCCCAGCGCAGCGAGAGCAGTCGGCGGTCAGTTCCAGTGGCATGACGCCGCCCACGCTACCCGCCCGGCGCGGATGTGGTCCTTGCATCTGAACAACGGCCATCGCGGGCATGTCGGTGCGCCAGACGGGTACGCACGGACGCACACCCACCGAGTCTGAGGTGAGAGGCCATGAACTACGACCGCTTCATCGCAATAGTTCAGCGTGAGGCGGATGCCCCCGACGAGACCACGGCCCGGACGGCGGTGCGGGCGGTATTCGAGACGATGTCAGAACGGTTGATGGCGGGGCTGATCAAGAGTATTCGGGCGCAGCTTCCGGAAGAGATTGCGAGGTACCTGTCCCTGACCCGACCGCACCAGGCCGTCGACGCGGACGAGTTCCTCCGCCGGATCGTCCAACGCGCAGATACGGACGTGGCCACCGCCGAGCGGTATACCAAGGCGGTGTTCGTGGCGTTCAGCCGGGCGCTGGAACCGGACTACTTCAGGGCCATGCTCGGCGAGCTCTCCAAGGACTTCCGCCCGCTCACCGAGAAGGCCCGTCGGCCGGCCAACCAGCTGCGAGAGTTCCTGCGACGGGTCGCCGATCGGACCGGCCTGGACGAAGATCGCGCCCTCGTCGTCACCGAGGCCGTCCTGGAAGCGCTCGCCGAGCGGATCGCCGGTGGTGAGGTCGACGACCTCGTCAAGGAGCTTCCGCGCGACCTGCGGCCGGCGCTGGAGCGCGGCAAGGAGCGCTCGGGCGGGCTGGGCCCGAAGATGAGCCTCGACGAGTTCCTGACCCTGGTCGCCGAGCGGTCGGGGATCACTCCCGACCAGGCTCGCGAGTACGCCGGCGCGGTCCTCGCGACGATCCACGACGCGGTCAGCGAGAAGGAGTTCCGCGACCTCGTCTCCGAGCTGCCACGTTCCTACGTGGAGCTGAGCCACGCCTAACCGGCGTCGCCGCGGACCACCACGACCGGGCAGGGGGCGTGCTCGACGACGGCCTTCGTCGTGCTGCCGAGCAGCGCCACCGTCAGCCCGCGATGCCCGTGGGAGCCGAGCACCAGCGCCTGGCCGTCCCGCTCGGTGGCGATGCGTAGCAGTGTCTCCGGCACGGTCGCCTCGTCCGCGACGGCCAGCCCCTCGGCCTGGTATCCGAGTTCTGCGGCGAGCGCCGCGCCCTGCTCTGCCATCCGCTCCGCGGCCTCGTAGGCGGCCCTCTCGGCCTCGAACGCGTCGCTGATATCCATCGACACCGGCGCCTCCAGCGCGCGCACGGGCAGCGTCAGGGTTTCGAACGCGCGGCCGGCCTCCCAGACCACGACGACCACAGCCGGACGCGGTGCGAGCAGGCTCGCCGATTCCCGTAGCGCCCGCTCCGCCGAGGGCGTCCCGTCGAAGCCGATAATGACTGGCCCGGAATGCATAGCTGAGGACGCTACTCCGGCGGGACCGGTCCGCAAGACCGAGCCGCCCTCATCCGACGGCTTCCGGAGTCTGGCCCGCGGTCAAGGCCGGCGTACCCGGGCGGCAGAGTCGGACCCCGCAATCGGCCGCGGCCGGACCGCGTACCGCCCAGCCGACATCCGTTTGCTCGATCGTCGACTCGGCGCGCCGCTGCCACCACGCGGCAACCTCTCGCGGCAGCGCCCGCCAGGCGGTCGGATCGTCCCGGTACGCCTCGAGCAACTTGCGGTACCCGTCAGCCACGCGCGGATCGTCCACGTAGTCCGGGTGGGTCAAGACGAGCGCCATGCCGCCCCGGTCCCGTACGTGTGCCGCTTTGTCGAGCCAAACCGTAGCGCCGGGGTGTTGCAGGATCTGGAACAGAGTGTGGTCCATCGGCAGCGTGATCGGCAGCTCGACCATGTCGCCAGCGGTACCCGGGTTGCCGACGAAATACGGCAGGTAGCTGCAGCTGCCACCCGGGCGCGGCTCGTACGGCGCGGTGTCGTGGTACGAGGTGTCGTACTCGAAGCCGAGCAGCGGCATCCAGTCCCACGTACGCTGCGTGGCCGGCGAGCGGAACCCGACCGCGCCCCAGCGGCGCGCGTACTCACGCATAGCGGGCAGCCGCCGCCGGAGGAGCCGCAGCGAGGCGAGGTCCCGTCCGTCGTGCAGCAATCCGTGAACGCCGACCTCGCAGCCCTCGGCCTTCAGCGAGTCGACCACCGCGTCCGGGGTCACGTACCGCCGCGGCACGAAATTCCACGACGACGGGTGTCCCACCTCCCGCTCGATGTCCCGCAGCACCTCCAGATTCGCCAGACCGGCCGCTGTGTCGACGTCGTGGGTCAGCACGAGCGCCCACGAGCGTCCGCCCGGCCACAGGTCGAGCCACGGAACGGGACGGCCGGCGAACTCGGCGACCATCTGGAACAGCCATTCGTAGAAGTCGTGCAGCGCGGTCTCCACGGGGAACGCCGGGAACGGCGCCTGCTGCTGCACGCGGGTGAAGACCCGCCGCATGGCGATCTGCAGCGGCCGCGGGATCACCGGACGAGCGGCGTAGTACGCCCGGACGAGGGCACGCTGAAGGCGGTATCGCAAGCCTCCCGCCGAATCCTGGTAGCGCTCGCTCCAGAACTGCCCCATCACCTCGCCCGGATCAAAAGGTAGGAAGACGTTGCCGGCGCCGTCCCGCGACACCGATGCGACCTGCAGCCCATGGCCGTCCACGATGGAATCCGTTGGCTGCCAATGGGATCCCCAGTCCGATCGCAGCCGGCTGGCCAACCGCTCATCCACGACGTGGGCGAAGATCGGCTTGTCGCCGAGCCGGTACGAACCGCGGCTGCCGGGCGCCGCGCCGGCAACGGGCCAGGCGAGTGCCGGGCCGCTCGTTCCCGCCCTCCACAACAGACCGTACGACGGCCCCAGGTCGGGAGCGGACCCAGGGGCGGGGACAATCCGGTACGGGATCCGGAAGTAGTCGAAGAACGCGAATCGACAGGTCGCCTCGAACATGTCCAGCCTCTAGAGTCCGCGTTTGATGGCGAGATAGGGAAGCAGGGCGATCTCGTACAAGCCGGGCAGCGGGTCGCGCCATGAGAAGACCGCCTCGGTGTCGATCCCGCGCAGTGACCGCAGGTAGGCGGCGGCACGGAGCCGGCCGGCACGGATGTCGACCAACGCGTTGGGAACGTCGGTGGCCAGCCGGATCCACGAGACGCCACTGCGCCCCTTGATCGGGTCGACGCTCTCGCCGAGTTGGTCACGGAACAGCAGGTACGGAAAGTCCACACCGGCGGCGTAACCGGCGGTGTGATAGCCCCACGTCCGCGCATTGACGTCCATGAGTTTGAACTCGCCGTCTCGGGGATCGCGCTTGTACTCCAGCTCGACCAGCCCGTAATAGCCGATCTCGCGGAGGAACCGCACCGACGGAGCCTCCAGCTCCGGTACGTCGAGCGACTCGACGAACGTGCTTGCCCGCCCGAAGTCGGAGGGATGTTGGCGCCGGCGCCGTACCGTCATGCTGGCGACGGCCGCGCCGGCCTTGGCGAAGGCACAGTACGAGTACTGCTGCTGGCCGTCGCCCGGAACCAGCTCCTGCACGATGACCTCGCCGTCATCGACGATGGCCGCCGCGCGCCGGAAGAGCCGGCGCAGGTCCGCCATCGTGTCCGCGCGCCAGGCCTTGGCCCGCGTGGCGTAGAAGAAGTGCTCCTTGATAGCGGGCTTGATGATCACCGGACCGGTCATGTCGACCTCGTCGAGGTCGGCCTCGTCCAGGGGAAACCACGTGCGCGGCGTGGCGACGCCGAGTTTCTGGGCCAACCGGTAGGTCTCGCGCTTATCCCAGGCGACGCGGACGCTGTCCCACTCCGGCGTCGGCACCCGGAAGATCGGCGACAGCTCGACGCGGTGGCGGCTCAGGGCCGCGACGTTCTCATCTCTGGTAGGGAACAGCACCCAGCCGTCCAGCCCATAGCGGGCACGGGCAAGCGTCAGGGCATCCAGTAGGGATTGGTCATCGCGCAGGCTTTCCACCCGTACGCTCGCTGTCGCGAACCGGGATGCCCGCGCGATGGACGTCTCGTCGTCGACGATGACGGTCGGGATCTGGTGGCGGCCAAGGCTCCGGACGATGCCGAGGCCCTGGTAGTCGCCGCCGATCACCACCGCACCTACCCCCGGCGGAACTCGCCTCATCGGGCGCTCCTAGCGTCGTTACGGATGGACCGAGTCGAGCTCTGGATCGGCGACGCGGTGGCGGGACACGGCGTTCAGAACCGCACGGCTCGCGTACCAACTACCGGAGACGAAACGCATGATCGGTCCGAAACTCCACGCGGCGGGCGCCCCGACGAAATGCAGCCGGGACACCGACGACTCCAATCCCGGCCGCAGGACGGGATAGCCGTTCATCCGCTTGACGTCTCGGACCAGCTCCGGCTGGAGGAACGGGTACCGGCTGATGTCCACCTGGTACCCGGTGCCGTAGAGCACGTGGTCAGCAATCCGGGTGTCGCCGGTCGTCGAGACGACCCGCACCTGGTTGCCCACCGGCTCGGCCCGCCGGACCTCCCAGCCGAGTTGGATCGGCACGTCGCGGAGCCGGTCGACGAGCCATTGCGCGCCGGCCGGTCGGATGGAACGGCGCGCGGCCGCCTCCTGCACGGAGCGAGGTAGCCGCCGGAAGAGATCCGGAACGGCCACGAGCCGGGAGAGCCCCATCGGGCCGACATCGGTGGGGGCATAGACCAGCGGCGCCCACCGGCCGAGCATCCGGTGGTACTTGCCGCCATGCAACCAATTCAAATGATCCTTGCGTACGAGCACCTCGACGTCCGTCCCCGCCTCGTGCATGAGGGCCGCGGCCTCTAGAGCGCTCTGCCCGCCGCCGACGACGATGACTCGTTTGCCCGCGAAGCCTGACATGTCGCGGTGCATGCTGGTGTGCGAGGCCAGATCGGCCGGCAGCGTGTCGAACTGCGCCGGGCGCCGCGCAAACGGCGCTATCCCGGCGGCGACGACGACGCGACCGGCGCTCAGCTGGTCGCCGTCGTCCATCCGGAGCCGGAAGCCGCCGTTGTTTCGCGCGACGCTCGTGACCGTGCGGCGATCGACGTCGGGGGCGACTTGCCGTTGCACCCACGCGCCGTACTCGATGAAGCGCTCGATCGGCACCGGCCGCCCGAACCTCTGCCCGCTCGCCTCGAGGTATGCGTCGAGCGCGACCGGGCCGCGGTAGTCGGCGATGGAGGTGGCCGTCCAGTTGGAGCGCAGCAGCATGCCCTTGGGCATCTCTCGCCAGAAGGACATCGGATCGCCGATGACTCGATGGTCGATGCCGGAGTGCCGCAGCGCCGCGGCGACGGCGAGACCGTACGGACCCGCTCCGACGATTGCCACCTCGGTCACAGACATGTCGGCACGACACCCCCAAATCGACGTACGCCGACTTCGCCGCGTACGGATCCCAGCACACTCGGCAACGCGTCCTGCGCGTCTCAGCATCGGGGATGCGCGCATGGCGCAACACCGACCGTCTGGTCGGTCGGGAGACCTGAACGGATGCCTGCGCCTCATCCGGCGAAGGGCGCAACGGACCATCGCCCGTGTCCAGATGTGATCACGGTCGATTGCTGGGGAACGGCTTCGGGCCTTCTGGGTTACCGGCGGAACGACGCTGACGGCGGCGTTTACCCGACGCGGCGGCTAGGGCATGCCGGTGGACACGTTGAGGATGTTGCCGTCGGGGTCGGTGAACCAGACGGCCCGGACGGTCTCGCCCATGGAGGCGATCCCGTCCTTCCACTCGACGCCTTCCAGGTCGAATGTCTGAAAGGTGACACCCTTTGCGCGCAGCCGTTCCACCTCGGCGTCGAAATCCGTCGTCGGCACGTCGAACGTCATTGCGGTCGCCTTGTTGGTGCCCGCGTACTGGGACTCGTAGACCAACACCCGGCCCGCACCGGCGGTGTAGTACAACCCGCCCATGCCCTCGCGCTCCAGCGTCAGCCCGAGCGTTTCCTCATAGAACGTGCGGGCCTTCGGCAGGTTTGCGGTCGCCAGCGTGGTGGCGGGCGTGAACTGTGACAACATCGGTCAGCCTCCTCTCGACGGGTCTGACGCTACGCCTGATCCCCCGCAGCGGGGCGCAACCGGCCAGGCACGTCCTCTGCCACAGGCTGAAATGGCGGCGGAGCCGGGCGGTCGATTCGGCGGCGGCGACCAGATCAATATCAGCGGTATGTCGGGCGGAGGCGAGCCG
>DASYTU010000147.1:0-13273 GCA_036001925.1 Actinoplanes sp. | reverse complement strand
TGCCGTCGGCGAACAGGCAGCGCGCGTCGTAGCCCTCGTGGGCGAGTTCGCCGCCGACCAGCACCCGCCCGTCCGGCAGGTACGCCGGCGTGCCCGGCACCGGCTCGACCCAGCGCGGGTCGGCCAGTTCGGCGTGGACCTGGGTCTCCCCGGTGCGCGCGTCGACGGCCAGGACCAGCCCGTGCTGCTGCAACCGGCGCAGCACCGTGATGAGCGGCCCGCCCGCGTCCGACCAGTACACCGCGACCAGGTAGGGGTAGGTCTCGCGGTCCCAGTGCACGTCGACCCAGCCGCCGTCGAGGTCGAGCAGGTGCAGGCTGACCAAGCTCGCGGTCCGTGCGGCCAGGATCTGGCTGCCGTCCGGCGACCACCACCAGCCGCGGCTCCGGCCGAAGTCCCGGGCGGCCGCGTCCGGCAAGCCCCACTTCACGCCGCCGGGGTCGCGCCACGATGTGCCGTCGGGCTCGCCGGCGAGCAGCTCGTCGGTGCCGTCGGGCCGGACCACGCGCAGGCAGCTCGAACCGGTGACATATCCGATGTACCGCCCGGTGGGGTCGGGCTGCGGATCCTCGACCGCCTCCGCGGTCACCACCGCGGCAACGTCGCCGCTGATCAGGTCGGCTTGGAAGAGCCGGCCGTCGACCGCGTAGGCCGCGACCCGAGCGAGATGATCGATCGCGTAGGAGGAGATCCCGCGAGCATCGACAAGCCGCTCGGCGGCCGTCGCCACGTTCACCACCCAGAGGCCCGCGGCCTGCGACGACGGGTCGGGGGAGCGCAGGAACACCACCCGCGCGCCGTCGCCGCCGACCGTCACGGCGTGCGGCGCGCCGTAGCTGAACCGGCCGGTCCGGTCGACGAGTTCGGGAAAGTCCACGACGTCCAGCATCGCTGATCAAGGCACGTTCGCGCCTGCCAAACCGCGGCCAGATCAACCGGGAACGGGTCGGAGCCGCCGCGTAAAGTTGCGCGCGTGACAGAAGCCCTGCCCGCGCGGCGCCTCTTGCTGGTGCACGCCCACCCCGACGACGAGGTCACCGGCACCGGCGCCACCATGGCTCACTACGCCGGTGACGGCGCGCACATCACGCTGGTCACGTGCACGCTCGGCGAGGAGGGCGAGATCCACGTTCCGGAGCTCGCGCAGCTCGAAGCGGCCCAGGCCGACCAGCTGGGCGGCTACCGGATCGTCGAATTGGAGCGCGCGTGCGCCGCCCTCGGCGTCACCGACCACCGGTTTCTCGGTGGGGCGGGCCGCTACCGCGACTCCGGCATGATGGGTCTTCCGACCAACGACCACCCCCGCAGCTTCTGGCAGGCCGATATCGACGAGGCCGCGGCTCACCTGGTCACGATCATGCAGGAGGTACGCCCGCAGGTCATGATCACGTACGACGACAACGGCTTCTACGGTCACCCGGACCACATCCAGGCACACCGGGTGGCGATGCGCGCGGCCGAGCTCGCCGGGGACGCCGCCCCCGCCAAGATCTACTTCACGGCGATCCCGCTCAGCGTCCTCGAGGGCGGCATGGAGGCGTTCCGCGGGCTGGACGACAATCCGTTCGCCGACGTGGAGCAGGTCGGGGACCTGCCGTTCGGTACGCCGGACGACGGGATCGCCGCGCGCGTGGACGGCACCGACCGGTACGAGCAGAAGGTCGCCGCCATGCGGGCCCACGCCACCCAGATCCCGGACAACTCCTGGCTGTACGGCATAGCCGGCGACTTCGGCGGCGAGTTCATGGGCATCGAGTACTTCACGCTCGCGAAGGGCCGGCGTGGCCAGGTCAGCGGCCCGCACGGCTGGGAGAGTGACCTGTTCAGCGGCCTCGGCCTCGAACAGTCCGCGGCGACCGAGGCAGCGTCCCGGTGATCGTTTCGGATGCCGAGGCGCCGCCGACCCCGGAACAAGGGGCGGAACGCAGGGGGCTCGATCGGACCATCCGTATCGCCGGCGTGGTGATCTCGGTCCTCGCGGCCATCGTCACCGGCGCCCTCGAGATCTTCTCCACCCAATTGCGGATCGGCGGCGTGCTGGTGGGTGTGTCTATCCTCGCGGCCCTGGTGGCGAATCCGGCGATCGCCTGGTTCGCGGTCACCACCACCGGCCGGCGCTGGGCGTTGGGGCCGCCGTGGATCGTCTGGACCATCGTCATGCTCGGCGCGGCCGGCATCCGTACCGATGAGGGCGACTATCTGATCTCCGGCAGCGACTGGGTCGCGCTGGTGATGATCCTGGTGGGCAGCCTGGCGTTCGCCGTGTACTCATACCGGATGATCTTGAGTTCGCGGCCGCCGCTCTGAAGCGTCTCGGTTCGGTCGCGTTCGTTGTCATGGGCGGGCGCCGGCCTGCAAACTTGCGCGAGTTTCCGCGTCGGACCGGATTGGTGAGCACGTGACGTCGACAGACGAGGTCTCGACGACCGCGATCGAGGCGCCCATCGAGGATGGCCGATCGCCGTTGCGGGCGCGGCGGTCGGTGATCGCCGGGACCGCCGCCGCCGTGCTGATGGCGGCCGGCGGTGTGGCCCTCTACGCCGCGGCCGGCGAAGTCCCTCGCGGCACGACGGTCCTCGGTGTCGACCTCGGCGCCATGTCTCGCGCCGAGGCCGAACGCACGCTGCACGAGAGGTTCGACGCGCGTGCCGGCGAGCCGGTCGGTGTACTGCTGGACGGCGGGAGCGTGACCGTCGTGCCGCAGGACATCGCCATGACGCTCGACGTGGCCGCCACCGTGGGCAACGCCGTGAAGGGCGCACCGCGGCTCTTCGGCGAGCGCGACGTCGCGTCCGTGGTCCGGCTCGACGAGGCGAAGCTGGAGGCGTTACTGCGCAAGCACCTCGACCCGCAACGGATCACGTTCCGGAAGCCGGCCATCACCTACGACGGCGTGAGGCCGCTGCCGTCGTACCCGAAGCGGGGTCTTGATCTGGACCCCGCGGTGGCCGCGCGGGCCGTCCGCAAGGCCTGGTTGACCGGGAGGCCGGCCGAGGTCGGCCTGACCGACCGGGTCCCAGCGATGACGAACGAGCAGGTCGACGCGCTGGTCAGGGGTTTCGCAACGGCGGCGGTCGCGGGACCGGTCACGGTGACGGTCGACGCGAAGAGCTTCACGCTCCAACCGGATGCCATCGCCAAGGGGCTGGTCTACCGCTCCGACGGCGCCGGGCTGCTGATCCCCGCCATCGACACCGGCAGGCTGCGCGCCGCGGCGAAGGGCGAGTTCGCCAAGGTCGAGACCGAGCCCCACGAAGCGAGCATCAGCCTCGCCGGCGGCAGGCCGACGATCGTGGCGAGCACGGCCGGCGCCGTCGTCGACATGACCAAGCTCGGTGCCGAGTTGCTCAGTGTGCTGCCCGATCCGGGACCGCGTAGCGTCGCCGCGAGCCTCGTGCGGCTGGACGCCGGCAGCACCGACGCCGACATGGCGAAACTCGGGGTCAAGGAGCGGGTCTCGACGTTCACGACCTACTTCACCGGCGGGGCGAGCTCGCCACGCAGCAAGAACATCATGACCATCGCCAAGTCCGTCGACGGCGCGATCGTCAAGCCGGGGGAGACGTTCTCGCTGAACGGGCACACGGGTGAACGCGACTACGACGCCGGTTACCAGGACGCGCCGGTCATCGTCGACGGCAAGCTGGAGCCGGGCGTCGGCGGCGGGGCGTCGCAGTTCACCACGACGCTGTTCAACGCCGCCTACTACGCGGGCATGCAGGACGTCGAGCACAAGCCGCACTCGTTCTACTTCTCCCGCTACCCGGCCGTGATCGAGTCGACGATCTTCTACCCGACGCTCGACCTCAAGTTCAAGAACACCACGCCGTACGGGGTCCTCATCGACACCTCGACCACCGGCAGGTCGGTCACCGTCTCGATGTGGAGCACGAAGTACTACGACAGCGTCAAGACCGTGCGCAGCCCGCGGCGCAACGTCACGTCACCGCCGACGGTCTACCGCGAGCCCGGGCCGGAGTGCATCTCCAGCAGCGGACTCCCAGGTTTCACCCAGGATGCGTGGCGCATCATCCGCAAGGATGGCGTCGAGGTCAAGCGCGAGAAGTTCACCTGGCGCTACGATCCCGAGCCACGTTTTATATGTGGCGCGAAGCCGTAGCACGTTTCCTGGGGAGGACAGGATGAGACAGCAGCGATGGTTTCCAGCCGCCGCGCTCGCGGTCGGGCTGTTTGCGATCAACGTGGTGACGCGGCTGGTGATCCGGTTCGGCTTCGACGGCAACGAGTCCGCCGAGGACCGCGCGTCGATCATCATGTTCGCCCTCATCGGCCTGGCGTTGGCCGTGGTGACATTCGTCCGCGCGCAACGCGTCCCACCGAGCACATGGCTGTGGGACATCGCCTTCGGCGGGGTCGCGGGCATGCTGCTCACCATCCTGATCGGCCCGTTCATCAGCGGCGATCAGCCGTTCTCGGGCGGGGCCGGCAACTTCTTCTCGCAGGTCTGGCTCTACGGCGGCTTCGCCATCGTGGGCACGTTGCTGGGCTTCTGGATCGCCACCGCACTGGGCCGCGACTACCGTTCCAAGTCCCTCAAGGCGTTCGCGCAGGTCCGCACGTCCAAGCCGCGCCGGCCCGTACGCCGCTAGGCCGGTGGTGCGACCCGGGTCAGATAGGTGTGGTGCGTGCTGAAGCCGAGCCGCCGGTACAACGCGATCGCGGCCGTGTTGCCTTCCTCCACCTGTAGATAGGCGCGCGTCGCCCCGCGCTGCGCCGCCCACCGCGCCATCGCGCGCACCACGTGCCGGGCCAGGCCGCGCCGGCGCTGTTCGGGCACGGTCTGCAGCAGCGAGATGCCGTGCCACCGCGACGGCCCGGTCACCGTTCCGCGCGCGACCGCGACGAGGCCGCCGGCAGCGTCGTGCACATGCACGAAAACCGTCTCCGGTACGGCGGTGAGCACCCGTTTCGCCGCCTCCGGAAGCGCGCCCTTGTGCTCCGCCACCATCGCGAACCAGTCGTCGGTGGGTGCGTCGGCCAGTTCCACCGGCGGTAGGTCGCCCCGTTCCTCCGCATCGCCGAGCAGCGCCTTCAGCGGGGCCGTCTGCACTAGGGTCAGCGGGCGCGCGGTCCATCCGCGGGCGTCCAGCGCCGAGTTGACCGGTGCCGCCAGCGGCATCGGCGCGTTGATCAAAGCCGGTTGTCCGCGGTCGCCGTACCACTCGACGACCGCGTCGATGGCGGCGTCGAGCGTCCGGTCGGGATCGCCCACGGCGAGTGCCGAGTTGGCGCGGCCGGTCCAGTTGTCCGCGGCCCGCAGGATCCAGCCGCCGAGCCGGTCCTGGACCGGCGCCGGCCAGGCTTCGTTCGCGGCCAGTTCGAGCGCCACCACGTCCGCGGCCGGTGGCCGGCGTGCCGGCGGCACGCGCTTCGCGCGGTGTACGTCCCGCAGCGGTACGCGCAGCGTGCCTTGGGCGGTGGCCAGCGTGAGGTCCGTCTCGGTGAGGTCGACCAACTCCCCGAGGGCGTCCGTGAAAAGCGGGCGATTGTGCGATACGCCCACAATTCGGCGTACGACCACGCGGTGTCCCACATCTTGCCGTCGGAGCACGTGCGACCTCCCCTCCGGCGAGATACTAGGCTCTGTTGTGACCGCCGCAGTTACCGTGGCGTGCTTGCCGGAAGGGAAAGACCCGTGACCTACATCATCGCTGAGCCCTGCGTCGATGTGCTCGACAAGGCATGCATCGAGGAGTGCCCGGTCGACTGCATCTACGAGGGCAACCGGATGCTCTACATCCACCCCGATGAGTGTGTGGATTGCGGGGCCTGCGAGCCGGTCTGCCCGGTGGAAGCGATCTTCTACGAGGACGACGTCCCCGAGCAGTGGAAGGACTACACGAACGCGAACTACGAGTTCTTCGAGGACCTCGGCTCGCCCGGCGGCGCCTCGAAGGTCGGCAAGATCGACAAGGATGCGACGTTCGTGGCGGCACAGCCGCCCGACCTGAACGAGCACTGACCGCAGTGCCCCGGTCGTCGACGCTGCCCGACTTCCCCTGGGACCTGCTGGAGCCGGCAAAGGCCGTCGCAGCGGCTCATCCGGGTGGCATCGTCGACCTGTCGATCGGTACGCCGGTCGACCCGGTCCCGTCGTTCATCCGCGAGGCGCTCTTCGCCGCGTCTGACGCGCCGGGCTACCCGCTGACCGCGGGTACGCCCGCGCTGCGTGAGGCCATCGCGTCGTGGCTCGCGGCGGCCTGCGGCGCGTCGGGCACGCTCGGCGTCCTGCCCACCATCGGCTCCAAGGAACTCGTGGCCTGGCTCCCGACCCTGCTCGGCGTCGGCCCCGGCGACGTCGTGGTGATCCCGTCGATCTGCTACCCGACGTACGACGTCGGGGTCCGGCTGGCCGGCGCGACCGCGGTCCGGTCCGACTCGCTCACCGCGCTGGGCCCGGATCCGCGCGTCCGGATGATCTGGATCAATTCGCCGTCCAACCCCACCGGAAGGGTGCTGCCGGTCGAGCACTTGCGCAAGGTCGTTGCCTGGGCCCGGGAACGCGACGCGCTCGTGGTCAGCGACGAGTGCTACCTCTCGCTCGGCTGGGAGGCCACGCCCGTCTCGGTGCTGTCCGACGACGTGTGCGGCGGCGACTACCGCGGCGTGCTGGCGGTGCACTCGCTATCGAAGCGCTCCAACCTGGCCGGCTACCGCGCCGGCTTCGTCGGCGGCGACCCGGCGCTGATCGCCGAGCTGCTCGCGGTCCGCAAGCACGCCGGCATGATGGTGCCCGCACCCGTCCAGAACGCGATGATCGCCGCGCTCGGCGACGAGTCCCACGTGGCCGAGCAGCGCGCCCGCTATTCGGCGCGGCGATCGGCGTTGCGTACGGCCCTCGCTGCCGCCGGTTTCGAGATCACCCATTCGGAGGCGGGCCTGTACCTCTGGTCCTCCCGCGGCGAAGACTGCTGGAAGACCGTGGACTGGCTCGCCGAACGCGGGATTCTGGCGGCGCCGGGCGCGTTCTACGGCCCGTCCGCGACCCAGCAGGTCCGCATCGCCCTGACCGCCACAGACGAACGGGTATCCGCGGCGGTCGATCGCCTCGCCGCCTTCGGGTTGTCCGAAGCTTCGCGGTGACGGGTACCCGGATGTCGCATGTGGTCGGTACTCTCGGGGCGGTGCCGTAACGGCGTGATTACGGGGAGGCTGTCGTGGGCGATCCGTCGATCAATGTGGAGACCGGCGAGCTGAAGCGGTTTGCCAAGGACGTCGAGTTCGATGCGCAGGAGGTGCGGCAGCCCGCCGTCGGGCGGGCGACCATGCCGCTGCGGGACGGCGTGAGCTTCGGCGTGAAGAATGCGAGCGGCGCGGTGCACGCCGCCAAGACGCGCTACGCCGAGAGCCTGAGCGCGTCGATGAGCAACCTGAACGAGTTCGTCAACGCCGCGAAGATCATGGCTGCGGCGGCCGAGAAGGTCGCCGCCGACTTCGATGCGGTCGACGCCCGGTCGGCCGACGCGTCGGCGCGGGTGAACAGCATCCTGCGGGCCGCCACAGACGAGGCACGGGCGGCGCGGCTCGCCGCCGAGCGGCGGGCGTTGCCACCCGGCCACGGGGGGACGGTGGCCGCGGTATGAGTGGCGACGGCCCGCTCACCAGCAGCTGGTGCACGAACTGGGGCGCGTTCAACACACCGCGCCTCTGGGCGATGGTCAGCGACGAGGACGATCCGGACGCCTGGCGGCAGGTGGCAGCTTGGGGCGAGGTCGCGGTCGCGGTGAAAGACCATCGCGCACGGCTGGTCCAGGCGCGCGACGCGCTGACGGCGGCGTGGCCGCCCGAGCAGAACGCCGCGGCGCAGGCGTTCGTGAACGAGCTCGACGCGCTGATCGGGCGGATGGACATCGCCCGGCAGGACGCCGACACGACCGCCACCGGGCTGGCCAACATCCTCGAGGCGCTGCGTACCGCGAAGAATCAGATCCAGCCGCTGTACGACGAGTACAGGAGCAAGAGCGACGATCTCGTGCCTAACTGGTGGGATCACGCCGAGGACGGCATCGACAAGAAGGCCCAGGCCGTCATGATCGCGGCCGAGCAGATCGTTGAACAGAATGTGCCACAGCTCAAGGTCCCGGACCCGTACACGATGGACCCGAAGGGTGCCCGCGGCGGCTTCGAGCCCATGGGCGACGGCAACTCGACCGGCTCGTCTGGCACCGGGACTTCCGGCCGGTCCCGGGACACGACGGTTGTCCCGGTGCCACACGACCCCGTACCGCCGATGCCCGGCCACGACGCGACCGTGCCGTCCTCGTCCGGCGGTTCCGGTCCGGACGGCTCCGGGCCGGACGGCGCAGGCGGTGGCGGGGTCGGCGGCGGAGGCTCGAGCGGCGGCTCCGGCGGCGGAGGCATGGTGGGCGGGCCGGCCCTGGCCGGAGCCACCCCGCCGCCACCGCCCGGTGCACCGCCGGTCGCACCGCCCGGTGCGCCGCCACCGGGCGTCCTGCCGTCAAGCGGTCCCACCTCCGGAATTTCGCCGGTCACCGGCGCCCCGATGCCCGGCCTGCTGCCCGGCGGCCTCCCCGGTGGGGTCGGTCCCGGTGGCGTCGGCCCGGGTGGCGCGGGTCCGGGCGGCTCGGGTCCGGGCGGCTCGGGTCCGGGCGGTAAGACCGGCGGCTCAGGTCTGACCGGTCCAACCGGGGTCGGCGGTGGTTACGCCCGCGGCAACCGCCCGGCCGGCCGCGGTGCAAGCCGTGCGCTGCCCTCGGGCGCCGTTATCGGCGAGACGGTCGGCGGCGGTCGCGGCGCGGGTGCGCCCGGCCTCGGTGGCGTTTCCGGCCGCGGTGTGACGGAGAAGGGCGGACGGGCGGGCGCGCGGGGGGCCGCCAAGCCGAAGCCGCCGTCCTGGCTGCCGGAGGACGAGCCTCGGGGATCCGCCGGCGGCCGCGGCGGGGCGACCACCGGACCGGCCGGCATGGCGGCGAGCCGGCGAGCCGGCCGCCGTGACGGCGATCACGGCGACCAATTCGACCCGGACAACCCGTGGGAGGTCGCCGAGGGTGTCGACCCGGTCATCACCCCGTCGGACGACAATCCACGCCACGACCCCGGCCCGAACGTGATCGGCTGGCACGGGTGACACCCACCCCACACGCGCATCCGCACCGGACCGCAGCCGCCGCACGGCCAGCCAAGCCGGCGGAAAGCGGTCGCGCCGTTCCGCCGTGGAGGTCTGCGAAAGCGCTGTTCCGCCGCGGTCTGGCGCGACCGGTGGCGGCCGTGGTCGCCGCGCTGGCCGTGGTGCTGGTGTCGGCTTCGCCCGCGCGGGCCGACACCATCCGCGACCGGGAGTGGTGGCTGGGCGCGCTGAACGTCGCTCAGGCCCAACGCATCACCAAGGGCACGGGCGTCACCGTCGCGGTCGTCGACAGCGGGGTCAATGCCGGTCATCCGGACCTCAAGGGTGCGGTTCTCGCCGGCCGCGACACCGTGGACGGTAAGGACGGCCGTTCGGACACGGACGGTCACGGGACCGCGATGGCCGGCATCATCGCCGCGCGCGGCCGGGGCGGCTCCGGGATCCTGGGCATCGCGCCGGAGGCCAAGATCCTTCCGGTACGGCCGAGCAATGACACGACGTTCGCGGCCGAAGGTATCCGGTGGGCGGCTGCGCACGGCGCCAAGGTGATCAACATGTCGTTCGCGATCGGGGACTCCGACAACCTGCACGCGGCCATCCGAGAGGCGGCCGCAGCCGACGTCGTCCTGGTCGGCGCGGCCGGCAACAGCGGCGACAAGGGCAACGACGCCGAGTACCCGGTGAGCTATCCCGAGGTCCTCGGCGTCGGCGCGGTCGACCGGAAGGGCAAGGTGTTGCCGTTCTCCCAGCACGGTCCGCAGGTGGACATCGTCGCGCCGGGTGTCGACATGCCGACCGCGGGCCTCGGCGACAACTACCGCACCGGCTGGGGGACCAGCAATGCGGCCGCCGTCGTCTCCGGTGCGGCCGCCCTGGTCCGCGCGCGACATCCGGACCTCACGGCCGCGCAAGTAGTCGAGCTCCTGACCGCGACCGCCACCGACAAGGGTGACAAAGGGCGCGACGACTACTACGGCAGCGGCGAGCTCAACCTCGTCGCCGCGCTGACCGCGCCGCCGCCGCAACCGTCGGCCGCCGCGCCGCGTGTCACCGACGCCCAGGCTGCGGGGCCCGGGTCGGCATCCGGCGGTGACAGCGGTGGCGGCATTCCGCCGCTCGCCATCGTGGCCGCCGGGTTCGTGCTTCTGGCCGGTGCCATCCTCGTCGTGATCGTCGCGGTCCGGCGATCGGGCGCCGGGTAGCGTCTGGTCATGGCCGAGCAACCCCTGGTTTCCGTACGCGGCGAGGCGATCCGCGAGGTCCCGCCCGAGCTGGCGGTCTTCTCCGTCACCGTGTCCGCCCGCGACAAGGACAGGCGGACCACGCTGACCCGGCTGACCGAACGCGCGGCCGAGCTGCGCAGCGCACTCGACGACTACCCGGACGCGATCGAGCACCGCGAGACCACCGGCGTCCAGGTGCATCCGGAGCTCAAGCGAAGCGGCGAGCGTATCTCGGCGTACGTGGGCAGCGTGACGACGACTGTGACGGTCACCGATTTCTCGGTGCTCGGCGAGCTGCTGTTGCGGCTCGCCAACCAGGAGCAGACCGCCGTGTCGGGTCCCTGGTGGCAGCTGCGGCCGGGCAGCACTGCGGGCGCGGCGGTGCGCAAGGCAGCGATCGCCGACGCGCTGAACCGCGCGCGCGAATACGCGGACGCGGTCGGGGCGCGCGTGGACCGGCTGGTCGAGATCCTCGACGATGGCACCGGCGGCGGCCCACAGCCGATGATGCGCGCGATTGCCTTAAGCGCGCGCGGTCCGGAGATGGACCTCAACCTCGACATCGACCCGCAGCAACAGACCGTCCAGGCCGCGGTCATCGTCCGCGTCGCGATCACCGAGCCGACCGCGCTCCAATAAGCCGCTCCGGCTGGTGCGCCGTGCAACCCACGCTGAGTCGGGCTCGTGCAGGCCGCACCTGATCCGCCCCGGTTGGGGGAGCACGACCGGGCGGTCCCGGCGGCACCGCCCTGATCCGCACCCGGCCGGGGGGCAGGACCGGGCGGTCCTGGCGGCACCGCAGGCGGCCGTACCCAAGCTGGCCCTAGCGCTTGGGCATCCAGGCCATGGTGTCCGGGTTGCCGCCGGTGCGGCCCTTCTCACCCCGGTCCAGGTCGGTGATCGCAGCCATCGAGCCCTCGTCCAGCTCGAAGTCGAAGATCTCGAGGTTCTCCCGTGCGCGGTCCGCATTGTTGGACTTGGGGAAGACGATGTCGCCGCGCTGGATGTGCCAACGGAGGACGACCTGCGCCGGGGTCTTGGCGACCTGGCGCGCGATCGCCTCGATCGTCGGGTCGTCGAGGACCTCGCCCTGGGCGATCGGCGAGTACGCCTCGTTGGCGATCTCGTTGTCCCGGTCGTAGGCGCGGGTCTCCTCGTTGGTGAAGTACGGGTGGATCTCGATCTGATTGACCGCGGGGCGGATCTCCGTCTCGGCGCGCAGCCGGCGCAGGTGGTGTGGGGTGAAGTTGGAGACACCAATGGAGCGGGCCGTACCCGCGCGATAGAACTCCTCGAGCGTGCGCCAGGTCTGGACGAAGTCGCCGCCGTACAGCGTGGGGAGCGGCCAGTGGATCAGGAACAGGTCGACGTAGTCCGTGTCGAGCGCCGTGAGCGTTCCCTCGAAGGCGCGCCGCGCGTCGTCGGGCAGGTGGGCCGCGTTGCTCAGCTTGCTGGTGATGAAGAACTCGCCGCGGTCGATCCCGGAGGCGGCGATGGCCTCGCCGACACCCGACTCGTTCCGGTACATCTCGGCGGTGTCGATGTGCCGGTAGCCGATCTCGATCGCCGTCTCCACGGCCCGGCGGGTCTCCGGCGGCGACACCTGGAAGACGCCAAACCCCAGTTGCGGGATGGTACGACCGTCGTTGAGCGTGATGCGCGGGATTGCGGAAGCCATGCTGCTCCTCGTGATTGTCGTGCGGTTCGCCTGGCGGGGCCGTACCCACGATCCAACCGTTTCCACCCGCGTGGCGCTGTGATGGACGAGACTCGGCGACACGCCGAAGCGATCCCAGGCAGTCCAGCCGCGCCCAGGCCCGCACGAATGTGGGTGCCGTCCAGGCTTAATGCACGTCGCCTTCAGGCGCTAACATCTACCTCGGTGTACCGCCCGCCCACGCTCTGTTATCGGCGGTCGCCAGGTAAAGGCGCCGACGGGTCTCTCCGCGAGAGGCCCGTTTCGCTGTTCGGAGCGCGGTCTGCTCGGCTCTCAACCAACGTACCGTCGGGTCCTAGCGCTTGCGGAGCCCCCAGGCCGCGCCGGCCGCGACGACGCCGCCGGCGGCGGCCAACAGGCCGTGATGCTGCGACGCCCATACTTGCGGGCTGCGTGTCTTGGCCTGCGAGTCGAAGTCTCCGTGCGCGCCCTCGTCCGGGCCGCCCGCGTCGTCGATCGGCTCCCAGAGATTGGCCGGCTGGTGCGCGTCGCGCGGTTGGTCGGTCTGCTGGCTCTTGAACCCGGTCCGCGCGAGATAGCGGTCGAGGAGGCCGGGTGCCACGGCGTTGGCCAGCAGCGTGGCGACCGTCGAGCCGCCGACCCAGTACTCGCGGCGCTTCGGGTGCTCGGCCGCGTAGAGGATCGCGTTCGCGGCAATCTCGGGTTGGTAGATCGGCGGTACGGGCTGAGCCTTGCGTGGCAGGCGGGACAGCACCCAGCCGAACTGGGGCGTGTTGACCGCCGGCAACTGCACCATCGTGACGTGCACGTTGCTCTTCATGTGCAGCAACTCGACGCGCAGCGACTCGTGGAATCCCTGTACCGCGTGTTTGGCGCCGCAGTAGGCACTCTGCAGCGGGATGCCTCGGTAGGCGAGCGCGGAGCCGACTTGCACGATCGCACCCCGATCGCGGGGCAGCATCCGGGTCAACGCGGCTTTGGTGCCGTACACGTAGCCGAGATAGCTCACCTGGGTCGTGCGCGTGAACTCCTCCATGCTGATCTCGATGAACGGAGCGAACACCGAGCTGAACGCGTCGTTGATCCACAGGTCGATCGGCCCTAATTCCTGCTCGACACGGCCGGCGGCCGCGTCCACGGCGGCGAAGTCGGCCACGTCCACCTCGATCGGAAGCGGCTTGCCGCCGGCCCGCCGGACGTCCTCGGCCGCGCCGTGCAGCCCTTCCTCGCCACGGGCCAGCAGCGCCACGGCGTCGCCGCGCT
>DASYTU010000146.1:0-16272 GCA_036001925.1 Actinoplanes sp. | reverse complement strand
TCGCTGAGCTGGCTGGCCTCGCTTCGCTCGGCGGCTCACGCCTTAGACCCGCTGAGATGCCGCAGTCGCTGCGGTCGCTGAGCTGGCTGGCCTCGCTTCGCTCGGCGGCTCACGCCTTAGACCCGCTGAGATGCCGCAGTCGCTGCGGTCGCTGCGCTCCCTCCGCTTGGTGCGGCATCTCACCGGCGGCGCTCGCCCAGCTCCCTCCGCTTGATGTGGCATCTCACCGGCGGCGCTCGCTGAGCTGGCTGGCCTCGCTTCGCTCGGCTGGCCCCCGGCGCTCGCGTCAGCCGTTGGCTGCGATGTCGTCGACTAGCGTCAGGAGCGTACGGACCGGTACGCCGGTGCCGCCCTTGGTCCAGTATCCGGTCGGCTCGCCCGTGTGGTACGACGGCCCGGCGATGTCGATGTGCGCCCACGGCACGCCGTCCGTGACGAACTCGCGCAGGAACACCCCGCCCTGCAGCATGTGCCCGGCCCGGTCCATGCTCGCGTTGGTCTGGCTGATGTCGGCTACGTCCGACTCCATGCCCTTGCGTACGTCGTCGGGCAGCGGCATCGGCCACATCGGTTCGCCGGTCTCGTCGCCGGCCTCCTTGACCCGATCGCAGGTCTCCGGCGTACCCATGACGCCGGCGATCCGCTTGCCGAGCGAGATCACCTGCCCGCCGGTGAGCGTCGACGTCTCGAACAGGTAGTCGGTGCCGTCGGCGCAGGCGCGGGCCATCGCGTCGCCGAGCACCATCCGGCCCTCCGCGTCGGTGTTCAGCACCTCGACGCGCTTGCCGTTGAACATCGTGATGACGTCGCCCGGCCGGTACGCGGACCCGGACGGCATGTTCTCCGCGATCGCCAGGTACCCGGTGACCGCCACCGGCGGCTTGAGCGCGGCCACCGCGAGCATCGCCGCCCCGACCGCGGCCGCGCCGGCCATGTCCGATTTCATCTCCCACATGCCGGCGGTCGGCTTGATGCTGATGCCGCCCGTGTCGAACGTGATGCCCTTGCCGACCAGCGCCACCCGCTTCGGGTTCGCCACGCCGGCGGGCGTATAGGAGAGCTTCACCAGCCGCGGCGGCGCCTCGGAGCCCTGGCCGACCGCCACGATGCCGCCGTACCCGCCGGCCTTCAGCGCATCGACGTCGAGCACCTCGACCTCGAGGCCGGTGCCGCCGGCGGCCGCGACCACCGCGTCGGCGAACTGCGGCGGGCGCAGCTCGTTCGGCGCCATGTTGACCCAGTCGCGGGCCAGCCGCACCACCCGGGACACGACCTCGGCACGCTGCACCTCGGACCGCGCGGCCGGGTCGCCCGCGTCCGGCACGTACACCTGGAGCGCCGCGACCGGATCGCGGCGGCCCGGCTGCGGCTTGGTCTTGTAGCCCGCGAACCGGTACGACCCGATCAGCGCGCCCTCGAGGATCGCGCGCAGCACGCCCGGAGCGTCCGCGTCGTCCGGCAGCGGGAGCGCGAGCGCCACGGCGGGGCTGCCGGCGAGCGCGCGCACCGCGGCACCCGTACCCCGGCGCAGGGTCTCGGTCGCGGGTGCCGAGCCGGACGGCTCGTCGCCCAGGCCGACCGCGACGACCAGTGGTGCGGCGATCGTGCCCAGCGTCGCGAGTTTGGTGACCTCGCCCGGCGCGCCGGTGGCGCCGAGCAGAGCGAGCGTCGAGGTCAGCGTGCCGTCGAACGCGGCGGCTATGCTCTCCGCGCCGGCCGCCGGCAGGGCACCGCCCGCGTCGGGCTGGCTGTGCAGGCCGATGACGATGGCATCGACGGCCAATTCGGCCGGGTCGCTGTCGACCAGGCTGACGCTGGGCTGAGTCACGCGGGCTCTCCGGGGACGTGGGGCAGGAGTACGCCTTCTGGGCGGCTCCGGCAGCGGTGGTGTCCCCGCGACTCTAACCATTGCCAAGGTCACGGGTAAGTTGACACCCATGCTGCTGCGCTCCCCGCTCCACGACCGTCACGAGGCGCTCGGCGCGAAGTTCGCCGCGTTCGGCGGCTGGGAGATGCCGCTGGAGTACGCGGGCGGCGGCGTCATCAAGGAGCACACCGCGGTGCGGACGGCCGTCGGCGTCTTCGACGTGTCACACCTCGGCAAGGTGGGGGTGGTCGGGCCGGGCGCCGCCGACTTCGTCAACGCCTGCCTCACCAACGATCTCGGCCGGATCCGACCGGGCCGGGCGCAGTACACGCTGTGCTGCGACGACGCGACCGGCGGCGTGGTGGACGACCTGATCGCCTACCTGTTCGGTCCGGACGACGTCTTTCTCGTGCCCAACGCGGCGAACACGGCCGAGGTCGTCCGCCGCCTGACCGCGGCGGCGCCGCCGCAGGTCACGGTCTCCAACGAGCACCGGACGTACGCCATCCTGGCGGTCCAAGGTCCGGGGTCCGCCGACGCCCTGACCGCACTCGGCCTGCCCACGGATCTGGAGTACATGTCGTTCACCGCGTCTCCCGACGTCGTCGTGTGCCGCACCGGCTACACCGGAGAGCACGGGTACGAGCTCGTCATCCCCTGGGACAAGGCGGCGCCGACGTGGGACGCGCTGATGGCCGCCGGTGTTCAACCGTGCGGCCTCGGCGCGCGGGACACGCTGCGCACCGAGATGGGTTATCCGCTGCACGGCCAGGACCTGTCGTTGGACATCACGCCGGTCCAAGCCCGGTCCGGTTGGGCGGTCGGCTGGTCCAAGCCCGCATTCTGGGGCCGGGACGCGCTGCTCAAGGAGAAGACCGAAGGTCCGCGTCGCTCACTGCGCGGACTGGAACTGACGGGCCGCGGCATCCCCCGCGGACACATGCAGGTGTACGCCGGGGAGCGGCTCGTCGGCGAGACCACCAGTGGCACGTTCTCGCCGACGAAGAAGGTGGGCATCGCTCTGGCGCTGATCGACACCTCGGCCGGGCTGGCCGACGGTGACCCGGTCGACGTGGACATCCGCGGCCGCCGGGCGGAGGCGCGCCTGGTGAAGCCTCCGTTCGTCAAGACGTCGGTCCGGTGATCGCGTGCCGGTTACGTACGACGAACTGAAGGGGTGGGTGCTGGCGCTGCCCGGCACCCGGGAAGTGTTCGTCGACGGGTGGGGCGAGTACACGCTGCGGTGCGGCGAGAAGATCATCGTCATCGGCGATCCGGCGTCGGCGTTCGCGTCCGTGAAGGCGTCGGTCGAGGATCAGGCCGAACTGATCGCCAGCGCCCCGGACACGTACGAGAAGTCCGCGTACGTCGGGCGCTACGGCTGGGTGCGGGTGGACCTGAAGAGGGCCGCCGCGACGGAGCTGCGCCGGGTGGTCGAGGACGCGTGGCGACGCACGGCGCCGAAGAAGGTCGTCAAGGCGTACGACTCAGCCCAGGCTTAACGCCACCAGGGCCGTGGTCGTCGCGGCTTCCACGGCGGCCCCGATGACATCGCCAGTGAGCCCGCCGAACCGGCGTACGCAATGACGCACCACCAGGACCGCGACGAGCAGCGCGGCGACGGTGGCGCCCGGACCCTGCCACGGACGGCCCGGCACCGCCCACACCGCGCCGGCCGCGACGGCGGCCGCGATGCCTACCGCGACCGGGACCGGCACCGTGCCGGCGACCAGCGCGCCCAGTCCCTCCGGCCGAGCCGCTTCGACGCCGCGGCGGCAGGCGGCGGTCACGGCGAGACGGCCCGAGGCGTACGCCGAGACCACGGTCCACGGATGGATCGCGGCGACCGCGGCGGCCTGGATGAGCAGCGTGAGGGCGATCGCGGTGACGCCGAACGGGCCGACGTCCGGCTTCTTCATGATCGCGAGCGCGTCCGGGCCGCCGCGGTAGGAGCCGAGCGCGTCCATCGTGTCGGCGAGGCCGTCGAGGTGCAGACCGCGGGTGAGCAGCGCCGCGGCCGCGACCGTGACGCCGCCCGCGACCAGCGGCGGCGCGCCGAGCGTGATCAGGCCGGCGAGAATGCCGGCCAGCACGAGACCGAGGAGCGCGCCGACCACGGGCGCCATCGACATGGCGACGGCCGCGGCGCGGCGGTCGACGCGCGGAGTGCGCAACGGGACGACCGTCAGCGTGGTGAGGGCGAGCTTGACGCCGGCAGTCGCGGTTCCGGCTCGCCCGTGCGGGTCCGGCTCGCGGCCGCCGTCGTTGTCCGTCACCGGTCCCGACGTCAGGCGCCGGCGGGGTCAATGCCCGCCGGCCCCGCACGATCCGCCCGCGTCTCGGCGCTCGCGGTGCCGCGGCCGCGGTCCGGCTCGGGTGCGGTGCTCGTGGAGCCGGGACCGGCCGATTCCGGCTCGGGTTCGGTGCTCGTCGGGCCGCCGTCGCCGTCCGGCTCGGGTTCGGTGCTCGTGGGGCCCGGACCGGCCGGTTCCGGCTCGGCGAAGTCCTCGTCCGGGTCGTCGTTCGGGACGATCAGGTCGTGCGGGCCCGGGTCGCCGTGCTCGGCACGCAGCGCCGGATGGACCGGCAGCGCGCCCGCAAGCCCGATCGCGGCGCGCAGCAGCGGCAGCGTGGCCAGCGCGTTCGCGCCCTCGCCGAGGTCGAGACCCAGCTCTACCACCGGGTTTAGGCCCAGTACGTCCGCGCCCTGCCGGACGAGTGCCAGGCTGCCCGCGACCGGCAGCAGGCACCAGTGCCGGGACTGGCTCGCCAGGTCCCGGGCGATCAATCCGGCGGCGATGCCGACCGGCCCGTCCAGGAGCACCGGCATGCGGCGGGCGGCCGCGCCGAGCAGCGCGCCGGTGGCGACCGCGAGGTCGGCTCCCCCGATCTGGGCAAGGATGTCCTTGGCGCCGCGTGACTCGTGCCGGATCCGGTGCAGCGCGTCGCGCACCGCGGCGCACCGCGCCATCCAGGCCGCGTCGTCGTAGCGGCCACCCGGCACCAGCACCCGGGGGAGGACCGCAACCGGCTCCACGCCGGTGGTCGCGGCCATCACGGCGGTCGCGGCGGCGTCCGTACCGACGCCGCAGGACCCCAGCACGAGCGCGTCCTTGCCGTCTTCAGCCGCCTGGTCGGCGAGCTGCCAGCCCTGCCGCAGCGCGGCCTCGACCGCGTCCGCGGCCAGGACCGGACCGTCCTCCATGGCCCCCGACTCCGGTACGCGCAACACCGCCACATCCGCGCCCGCCTCGCCGGCCAACCGACTGAGGGCACCGTCGCCCGCCTCGACTTGGGCCACGCGTCGCTCGGCGTCGCCCGGATCCGCGCCCGCCGACGCACCGCCCGCGTGGCTGCCGGACAGCAGCAGCACCCGGACCGCGCCCCACGGCCGCGGGACGGTCGTGCCCTGGGTGGCCGCGGCGAACTCGACCGCCTCGCCGAGCGCACCGAGCCCCGCGCCCGGCAGGTCCAGGGTGTCGAGGTGGTCGCGGGCGTTGGGGCCGGCGTCGCTGTCCGGCAGGGGCAGATCCATCCCGGACTGGATGACGATCCCGGACGAGACGAGCGGCAGCAGCATGGTCGGCGCGGTGAGTACGTCGACCGTGGGGAGCTCCTGCGTCCCGTCCGGCGCGGGCTGGGCGGGCTGAGCGGCAGGCGTGACGATCGTCGCCTCAGCGGCCGCGAACGGCACGCGCACGGCCTCTTCTCGAGCGGCCTCTTCTTGGGCGGCCTCTTCTCGCGCGGCTGCTTCTTGTCCGGCGACTTCCGGCGCCGGCGCGGTGGCATCCTCAGGCTCGGTGACGGCGGTCAAACCCTTCAGCCACGTCGCCTGGCCCGCCACCACCAGGACGACCCGGTCGCATGCCGCAGCCAGCGCCTGGTTCGCCGTACCCATCGCGTCCACGAACGCTCGCCCCAACGGCGTCGCCGGCACGACGGACAGCCCCACCTCCGGGCTGACCAGGACCACCCGCCCGGCGCAGGCGCGGACCGCCTCCGCGAGCGCCTCCACGCTGGCCACGTCGTCGTTCGGCTGGTTGGCGGGATCGAGCAGCGCCGTGACCCACCCGCCGAGGTCGTCGACCAGCAGGGTGTCGTCCGGCTTGGCGTCGGCCAGCACGGCCGCGAGCCGCGCCGGATCCGCGCCGGTCTCCTCGGTGGTCCACGACTGCGGCCGCCGGCGCTGATGCGCCTCGATGCGGTCCAACCACTCCTGGTCGTCCTCGCCGCCGGCGGCCGTCGCGACGTAACGCACGGAGGCAGCATCCGCGACCAGCGACTCGGCGAACGCGGACTTGCCGGAGCGGATCCCGCCGAGCACCAGGACGGCGTTCCACCGATCAACGGACATGCCCCGTACCTTAAGGCCGCTTGCTGTGTCGGCGCGGGCGCCCCCGAGACGGCGGCGCGAAGAACGTAGGGTGGGACGGGTTCGACCCAGAAGCAGCGAGGGAGGCCGCGGGAATGCCGTGGAGTTGGCGGTACGAGGGCGTCGACGGGCAGCCGGTCGCCGGCCCGGCCGAGACGTTCAGCAGCCAGGCCGACGCCGAGTCGTGGATCGGCCAGGCGTGGCGCCAGCTGACCGCCGTCGGGATCACCCAGGTCAGCCTGGTCGAGGACGACCGGGTCGACTACAAGATGAGTCTGCTGTCAGCAGAGTGACCGAATCCCAGCTTTCGCAACGCGTTCCGCGGAACGCGTTCGTGCCCAGTCCCGTCTTCGTCGGGATCGTCGCCCTGACCGTGGTCAGCGGCTGGATGACGTGGAGCGGCTTCGGAAACGTCCGGGTCGACGTGTTCCTGATGGTCATCTGCGGCTGGCTGCTGTCGCTCTGCCTTCACGAGTACGCCCACGCGCTGGTCGCGTTCGTCGCCGGCGACCGTGGCGTGGCGGAGCGTGGCTACCTGCGCCTCAACCCGCTGAAGTACACCCATCCGGTCCTGTCCATCGTGCTGCCGATCATCGCGGTGATCCTCGGCGGCATCGGCCTGCCCGGCGGTGCTGTGTGGGTCGACCACGCGCACATCACCAGCAGGGCGAAGCAGTCCCTGATCAGCGCGGCCGGGCCACTCACCAACGTCGTCTTCGCGCTGGTGCTGGCGGTGCCGTTCCTCGCCGGTTGGGGGCCGCAGATCGAGGTGAACCAGTTCGGGCAGTATCAGCTCGTCGGCACGGCGGACCACCTCGAGTTCTGGGCGGCGCTCGCGCTCCTGGCGTTCCTGCAGGTCACCGCCAGCGTGCTGAACTTCCTGCCGGTACCGGGCCTGGACGGCGGCAACATCCTCCAGCCGTGGCTGAGCGCCCAGTACCAGCGGGCCTACAACCTCTTCGCCCCGTACGGATTCATCCTGCTCTTCGCGCTGCTCTGGCAGTCCCGGATCAACGGGTGGTTCTTTTCGGTCGTCTACTGGCTCGCCGAGCTGATCGGCGTGCCGCGCGCGCTGTCCGCCGTCGGCTTCGAGCTGATGCGTTTCTGGTCCGGCTCCTGAGCGCGGCGGGAACCGCCGCCACACCGGCCGCTCGATTGCGTCTCCACGTTCGCACGTCAATCATTGGAGGGACCCACGCACCGACAGTTGGTGCCCGTCGAGGGTCGGTAGGAATGAAACGTCTGGCGTAAGCGGGTCCGCGGTCCGGTCACCTGATCGCACCGAATGGCGCCCGGCAAGGCGGCGAGGCGTGAAAGGAGCCACGGGGATGTCCGGGCCGAACGCGATGGGCGGGATGCGTCGGCCGCCGCGACTGTTGCGGGATCTTGAAGTGCCGCGGGCCATGTGGGAGTTCGGCGCGTATTGCGCGAGCAGGCCGATGGGCTGGTTCGCGCCACGAGGCGACGGTCACGGCGTCCTTGTGCTGCCGGGTTTCCTGGCCACTGACGCGTCGACCGGGCCGCTGCGGGCCTTCCTCCGCCGGCTCGGATACGACGCGCGGCCGTTGCTGCTGGGCCGCAACTTCGGGCCCACGGATGCGATCGTGGACGGGCTTCCGCGGCGGCTTTCCGACCTGTACACGAGCACCGGGCGGCGAGTGAGCCTGGTGGGGGTGAGCCTGGGCGGCATCTTCGCCCGGGATCTGGCACGCAGCCACGCGGAGCTGGTGCGTCAGGTGATCACGTTGGCCAGCCCGTTCCGGCTGCCGGTTCGGTATACCGGTCCCGAGCTGACCCACGCCGGACCCCTCTACCGCGCGTTCACCTCCCGGCATAGCACCCGGGCGGCGGAGCGGCCGGAGGAGGACGATCTCCCGCCGCTGTCGGTTCCGAGCACCGCGATCTACACGCGGACCGACGGCGTGGTGCCGTGGTGGTCGTGCATCGAGCGGGAGGGACCGACGAGCCAGAGCGTCGAAGTCTGGGGCAGCCACTCCGGGCTGGGCCACAACCCGCTGGCCCTGGCCGTCGTGGCGGACCGGCTCGCCCAACCCGAGGGCAGCTGGCGGCCGTTCCGGCGCGACCTGGTGGAGTCCCTGCGAATGCGGACGGTGGGGCGTAGTCGGCGTTAGACGCGGCCGGAACAGGCCATCGTCACGAACAAACGTTTGACAATACCCGCGCGGCGCCTTCAGGCTGCTAGGTGGGATCAGGCGGCATGGCGACTGCGTCACCGTCTCACCCACCGGCGATTCTCGCGGTACCGGCATGACGCTCCGCCGAGGAACTCCACGACGGTCGCACGCCGTACATAGTGGAGGTCCGATGGAGCGGATGAGCCTGTTGGACGCGACATTCCTCTATGTCGAGGACGATGCGACGCCGATGCATATCGGAGGAGCCGCCGTCTTCGAGGGACCGCCGCCGACCCACGACGAGCTCGTGTCGCGCTTCGAGGCGAAGCTGCATCGCGTACCGCGATATCGCCAGAAGGTCCGGTTCCTCCCGCTCGACGTCGGCCGTCCGGGTTGGGTGGACGATCCGCACTTCAACATCGACTACCACGTACGCCGTACAGCGCTTCCCGCGCCGGGTGGTCGGGAGGAACTGCAGAATCTCGTCGGCCGGGTCATGTCGCAGCATCTGGACCGCGCCCGCCCGTTGTGGGAGGTGTGGGCCGTGGAGGGACTGGACGACGGGCGCTGGGCGCTGGTGTCCAAGGTCCACCATTGCCTGGTCGATGGCGTCTCCAGCATCGACCTGATGTCCGTGCTGTTCGACTCCGAATCCGACTCGCCGCGGCTGGAAGCCGTGCCGTGGCGGCCTCGGCCCGAGCCATCGGCCGTCGAACTGTTCGCCCAGTCGCTCGCCGGCGCCCTGAGCCCGGTCGAGCTCGTGCCTCGGGTGCTCGCCGCGCTGCGCTCACCCACGGCTACGCTGCGGCACGGCATCGAGGCGGTGCGCGCCTTCGGCAGCGTCGCCAGCAAGCTGCTGCCGCCGCCGGTCACGTCGCTGAACGGGCCGCACGGCCCACATCGGCGCTGGGCATCGGCTCACGCCTCGCTTGCCGACGTGAAGCTGGTGCGAGCGTCGCTGGGCGGAACCGTCAACGACGTCGTGCTCGCGGCCATCACCGGCGGCTTCCGGGACCTGTTGATCAGCCGCGGCGAGCGGGTCGAGGGCCGGCCGGTCCGGACGCTGGTGCCGGTGTCGGTGCGGGCCGAGCACGAGCGGGGGACGTACAACAACCGAGTCTCGCCGGTGTTCGCGGACCTTCCGGTGGGACTGTCCGACCCGGTAGCGCGGCTGGCGAATATCCGCGCCCAGATGGACGGCATCAAGGAGTCGAAGGGCGCTGTGGCGGGGGAGCGACTGGTCGATCTGGCCGGCTTCTCGCCGCCCATGCTTCTCGCGGCGGCGCAGCGCCTCGCCACGTTGATCCCCCAGCAGACCGTCAACACCGGAACTACCAACGTCCCGGGCCCACAGCACCCGATGTATTTCGCCGGCCGCCGGCTGATCGAGTCGACACCGATCGTCCCCCTGCTCGCATCGGTCCGCATCGTCGTCGGGATCTTCTCCTACGACGGGCACCTGTACTTCGGCATCACCGGGGAATACGACACGGTTCCGGATATCGACGTGCTCCGCCGCGGCATCGAGGCCGCCATGGCGGAACTCCTCGCGGCCGCACGAGCCGCTCCGGTGGGGGTGAACGGCGCCGGGGGAGCCGCACCGAAGCCGACGGGCAGCGCCGGTGGGAGGGACGGGCGCCCACCGGCGCAACGACGGGAGAGCCGAGAGGAGGACAGCAATGCAGACGCATCAGGTGGAGAGTCGTGACACGGTTGCCGAGTTGCCGTTCGTCGGCGCCGAGCGATTCGGGGAGCGGCCGGCCCAGCGGTTCAAGCGCGACGAGAGCTGGCAGGACCTGACCTACGCGGAGCTGCGCGACATCACCCGGGAGATCGCCCTCGGCCTCGTCGCGTTGGGGGTTCGTCCCGGCGACCGCGTGTGCGTGCTGTCCGAGACGCGGCCGGAGTGGGTCCATGTGGAATTCGGCATTGCGGCGGCCGGCGCGGTCGTGGTGCCGATCTACCCGTCCTCCTCGCCCGAGGAGTGCGAGTGGGTGATCGGCGACTCCGGAGCCGTCGCGGTGATCTTCGAAAACGCCGCGCAGATGGCGAAGGTCGAGCACGTCCGCGAGCGGCTGCCCGAGTTCCGGCATGGCATCGTCGTAGACGGGGCCGTCGAGGAGGCCGTCAGCCTTGAACAGCTCCGCGCTTGGGGTCGAGCGGGCGACCGGTCCGAGCTCGAGCGGCGCGTCGCGGGCGTTCGACGAGACGACCCGGCGCTCATCATCTATACCTCCGGCACCACGGGCCGGCCCAAGGGCTGCGTGCTCACTCATCGCAACATGACCGCGTGCTGCCGTGTCACCGAGGAGCTGGAGATCATCGGGGCGGAGGACGTCGCGTACCTGTTCCTGCCTCTGGCACACGTCTTCGCCCAGGTGGTGCAGCTGAGCGCTGCCGCCGTGGGCGGCGTGGTGGCGTACTGCAGCGGCGACGCTTCCGCAATCGTGCCCGACTGTGGGCAGGTACGGCCGACGTGCGTGCCGTCGGTGCCCCGGATCTTCGAGAAGGTGCACGCCCTGTTCGCGAGTCAGGTGCCGGCCGACACGCTGGCCACGGCCGTCGCTGTCGGGAGCGCCGTCAATCGCATCCGGCGTGCCGGAGACGCGGTGCCGGAGGAGTTGCGCCGAGCCTTCGAGCAGTTCGACGCACAGCTGTTTTCCCGGGTGCGAGCGGTGTTCGGAGGACGGCTGCGGGTGCCGATTTCCGGTGCGGCACCCATCGCTCCGGAGATCCTCGAGTTCTTCCACGCGGCGGGAGTGCCGGTGTACGAGGGATACGGTCTGAGCGAATCGGCATCCGTCGGGACCCTCAACACGCGGGAGGCGTTCAAGATCGGAACTGTCGGAAGACCGGTTCCTGGCTGTGAGGTGCGCATCGCCGAGGACGGCGAGATCACCATGCGCGGGCCGCACATCTTCGCGGGGTATTGGAACAATCCGGAGGCCACCGCCGAGGTGCTGGTCGACGGGTGGCTGCTGACCGGTGATCTCGGCTCGATCGACGAGGACGGTTTCGTCACGATCACCGGCCGCAAGAAGGACATCATCATCACCGCGGGTGGCAAGAACCTCACCCCGGCAAACCTGGAGAACGAGTTGCGCCAGTCGCCGTGGATCTCGCATGCGATCATGTACGGGGATCGGCGGCCCTACCCGGTTGCGCTGATCACCCTCGACGCCGAGCAGATCATTCCATGGGCTCGCGAGCAAGGGCTCTCCGCCGCTCTCGCCGAGCTCGCGGTGCATCCGTCGGTACGCGGGCTCGTCCAAGCTGCCGTCGACCAAGCGAATGCGCGGTGCGCAAAGGTGGCGCAGATCAAGAAGTTCGTCATCCTCGATCACGATCTCTCGCAGGAGACTGGGGAGCTGACACCCACCCTCAAGGTCAAGCGGCGGATCATTCATGCCAAGTACGCCGACCTGTACGACGCCCTCTATGACGAGCCGAGGTGAGACGTGGTGCGCCGACGGTAGTCCGGCGCTGAGATCGGTCGGCGAGGCAAGGAGACCAGCATGAGCAGCCAGACGAGCCGGCGCGGCGCGGGGCAGGTCCCGCCGTCGCGCTGGGTGGACCTCGACGGGCCGGTCCACTTCGTCGACTACGGCGGCCCGGACGAGGGACCCCTGCTGGTGTGCGTGCACGGGCTGGGCGGATCGTTGGTCAACTGGGCGGCCGTAGGGCCGGCATTGTCCGCCACCTGCCGGGTGCTCGCCCTCGATTTGGCCGGGTTTGGCCGGACCCAAGGCGGCAGGCGGTCTACCTCGGTGCCCGCCAACAGGGCCCTGCTGCATCGCTTCCTGGTAGAGGTCGCCGGTACGCCGGCGATCCTCGTCGGCAACTCGATGGGCGGAGCGATCGCCGCTCTTCAGGCGTCCGTACATCCCGAGACGGTCGCCGGCGCTGTCCTGGTCGATCCCGCCCTGCCCACCAGTGCCCGGTCGCGTTCCCAACCGCTGGTCGCCGCGATGTTCGGTGCGCTCGTCCTGCCCGTGATCGGGCCTTCGGTCCTCGCCCTCCGTCGGCGAACGCGCACATCCGAGCAACTCGTCATGGACCTGCTGCGGCTGTGCTGCGAGGATCCGTCGAGGGTCCCGGCGGACATCGTCGAGCAGCATCTCGCGCTGGCCCATGACCGCCGGCAGTTCCCGAACGTGGACGTGGAGCTGCTGACCGCCGGGCGATCTCTGATGTGGCTGCTGACGCGCCGACGGCGGTTTGCGGCGATGCTCCACGGCATCCGCGTGCCGGTCCTGCTGTTACACGGCGATCGGGACCGGCTCGTGCCGATTGGCGCCGCCCGTGCCGCGGCCGCCGCCAACCCCTCATGGCGCCTTGAGGTCGCTCAGGGGGTGGGACACGTGCCGCAGCTGGAGGTCCCAGAGTGGACCGTCGGACACATCCTGGAGTGGCTCAGATCCGACGGGGCGGCGGCCGCGGATCTGGCCCGCGGCGCGGTCGATATCTGACCGCGCCGCCTGCGCGCGTATCGCCCCACGGTTCCGGCACTCTGATCGGTGCCTCTACGCCGGTCGTAACGACTATCCGGCGGCCGTCGCGGGTTTGCCCACGGGTAGAAGGAGATCCTGGCGGCCGCCAGCAGGCCATCACTGGCCTCACACGACCTCCGGCTGCGGATCAATGACGATCTTGACGTCGATGTTGCCGCGGACGGCGTTGGAGTACGGGCAGACGCGCTCCGCGTCGGTCGCGACCTCCTCAGTCTGTGCGGTGCCGAGATCGGACGCTCGCACGTGCAGTTCGACGGACAGGCCGAACCCGCCCGCGCCGTCGGGACCGATGCCGACCCTTGCGGTGACCGACGTGTCACCGGGCCGGATTCTCTTGCGTCGCGCGGCGAGGCGGAAGGCGTTCTCGAAGCAGGCGGCGTAGCCCGCCGCGAAAAGCTGTTCGGGATTGCTCGCCACCCCGCCGGGCCCGCCGAGCTCCTTGGGTATGGCCAGATCCACGGTCAGCGCGCCGTCCGACGAGCGCACCCGCCCCTCGCGCCCGCCCGTCGCGGTCGCCTCGGCGACATAGAGAACTTTCACGACGACTCCTCCCATCCATGCTGTCATTCAGACTAGGTGCGCCAACTCGGATCGCCGCCGAGATGGTCCGCCTCCTCCTGGACACCATCGAGGGACGGCGAGCCAGCCGCCATCTCTCGTCAAATGCGAGCATTTGACTGCCGACGGCCCGCACGACGTCAATCGCGCGCGACGTGCGTCGAGGGTGGACCGGACCAGGTGCGGGTCGAGGAAGAGGCGATCGTCGCGAGCGGCACGGATCGGGCGGACAAAACGCGGGCGGCGCTGAGCGCCCGGGCGGCGAGCCGCTGTGCCGGACGTGTCGCTCGCTGAGCCGACGGGTCAGCGCAGGGTGCGGAAGAAGGTTCGCACATCGCCGACGTACAGGTCCGGGGCTTCGAGCGCGGCGAAGTGGCCGCCGCGGTCGAACTCGCTCCAGTGCACGATGTTGTGCCCGTGTTCGGCGTACCGGCGGATCGCCATGTCTTGGGCGAAGACGGCGACGCCGGTCGGGACGGTGACCGGCTCCTGGCGCCAGCTGCCGGTGTGCATGTTCTCGTAATAGAGCTGGGCGGAGGAGGCGGCCGTTCCGGTCAGCCAGTAGAGCATGACGTTGGTGAGCAGCCGGTCTCGGTCGACGGCGGTCTCCGGCAGCGCCTCGTCGGGGTGGGTCCACTCCTTGAACTTCTCGGTGATCCAGGCGAGCTGGGCGATGGGGGAGTCGGCGTGGCCGTAGGCGACGGTCTGTGGCCGGGTGGCGCAGATCTGGAAGTATGCGTTGCCGTCGGTCAGGAAGGCGTTGATCCGTGCCAGCCGCGCCTTCTCGGCGTCGGTGAAGGTGGCCAGCTCCTCGTCGCTGACGCCGCCGAATGGGATGAACCCCGCACTGGCGGCGTTGACGTGCACCCCGACGACGCGATCCGGGTCGATGCGACCCAGCTGCGGGGTGACGAACGAGCCCCAGTCGCCGCCCTGGGCGCCGTACCGGGCGTAGCCGACCCGGCGCATCAACTCCGCCCATGCGTTGGCGATCCGGTCGGTGGTCCAGCCGGTCTGCTGTGTCGGGCCGGAGAAGCCGTACCCGGGTATAGCGGGGATGACGAGATGGAATGCGTCGGCGGGGTCGCCGCCGTGCGAGCGGGGGTCGGTGAGCGGGCCGATGACGTCGAGGAATTCGGCGACCGAACCGAGGCCGCCGTGGGTGATGATCAGCGGCAGCGCGTGCGGCTCCGCCGAGCGCACGTGCAAGAAGTGGACGTTGGCTCCGTCGATCGTGGTGAGGAACTGCGGGTGCTCGTTGAGCGCCGCTTCGTGCTTGCGCCAGTCGTAGGACGTGCGCCAGTACTCGGCCAGTTCCTTGAGGTAGCTCACCGGCACGCCCCGGCTCCAGCCGACGCCGGGCAGCTCGCTCGGCCAGCGGGTGGCGGCCAGCCGGGACCGGAGGTCGTCGAGGTCGGCCTGCGGGACGTCGATGCGGAAGGGGCGGAGCTGCGGTTCGTCGGTCATAGGCGTAGCCTCGCAGCAATTGCGGAAGATTAGCTTCCGCGATACCTGGCAGGGTGCGGGAAATGTTGGAGACGTCGGCGCGGCTGCTGCGCCTGCTGTCGCTGTTGCAGACCCGCCCGGACTGGACCGGCCAGGCGCTCGCCGACCGGCTCGGGGTCAGCGCGCGCACCATCCGCAGCGACGTGGAGAAGCTGCGCAGCCTCGGTTATCCCGTGCACGCGACACCCGGCGTCGCCGGGGGGTACCGGCTGGGCGCGGGCACCGCCCTGCCGCCGCTGCTGCTCGACGACGATGAAGCGGTGGCGGTCGCGGTCGGCCTGCGCACGGCCGCCGGCGGCACCGTGACCGGCATCGAGGAGACCTCGCTGCGGGCCCTCGCGAAGCTGGAGCAGGTACTGCCGACCCAGCTGCGCGGGCGGGTCCATGCCCTGCACACCCACATTGTCGCCACATCGACCGGTGGGCCGACCGTCGACGCCGCCGTGCTCACCACCGTCGCCGCCGCCGCCCGTGATCGGCAGAGACTGCGCTTCGACTACCGCGCCCACGACGGGTCGGCCAGCACCCGCTCGGTGGAGCCGCACCGCCTGGTACACACCGGACGCCGCTGGTACCTGCTCGGTTGGGATGCCGACCGGCAGGACTGGCGCACTTTCCGGGTCGACCGGATCACGCCGCGCGCCCCGACCGGCCCGCGGTTCGCCGCCCGGCAGCCGCCCGGCGGCGACGCCGCCGCATTCGTCGCGCGGAGTCTGGACACCACCCTGTTCCGATACCGGGCACGCGTGACAGTGCACGCCCCGGCCCAGACGATCAGCCAGCGGGTGCCGCAGGCAGTGCTCGTCGAAGCGCTCGACGACCGGACCTGCGCGGTACACGCCGGCGCCGACACCCCCAGCCAGCTGGCGCTGCACCTGCTGCTGCTCGACACCGACTTCGAGGTCGACGAGCCACCCGAGCTGATCGACGAGCTGCGCCTACTCGCCGGTCGGCTCGCCAACGCGATTAACGGTACCGAACGATCCAGCCATCCGAGAAACAGCCGCGTATCGCTCACGACGCAGGTGGAACCGCCCGCGACTCGGCCATGAGCGGACACTGCTGGGGAGACGCCTCCCGGTACGCACACTCTGCGAGCCCCATGACAGCGACTGGTTCCGGCCAGCCGGCGCCAAGCAGCAACACTAAGTTGGTACTGCGGATCGTCCATCGGACAGCGTCTGTCAGCGCGACGGATCGAGGACCAGCTTTCCCGTGGTACGGCGGGCTCGCAGGTCCTCGTGCGCCTGGCGGGCCTGCGACAGCGGGTACTCGCCACCGGCCACCGCGCGCAGCGACTCCTTCGTGACGAGGTCGAGCAGC
>DASYTU010000145.1:0-99260 GCA_036001925.1 Actinoplanes sp. | reverse complement strand
GACGCGGCGGCCCCACACCGCCACGGTCACCCGGCCACCGGGGACGCGCACGCCGTGGATGTCGGCGGCCTGAGCGGCCAGCAACAGGCCGTCGGAGTTGGACGGCTCCCGGGGGTGTTCTCGGCACCCGGTCAGCACGTCGAGGATCGCCTGGGCCTGCACGGCTGCGAGCCGTTGGCCGGCGGCCCCGTCGACCACCGTGATGTCGTACTCCACGGTGGCCGGCTCGACGGCCGGTGGCCGACCCCGCTCTCGGCTCACGGGTGTCGGTCCCGCACGCCGGGAGCGCCGCCGTGCGCGGCGAAGATCACGACGTCCTCGTGCTGCAAGAGCCACTGCGGCTCGCCCTGGGCGCTGGCCGCGCGGACGTTCTTCTGCTGGAAGAACGACGCCCGGGAGATGAGCCTGCCGTCGCGGATCCCGGCGATGAGCGCCTCGCCCTCGTCGTGCAGCCGGAGTCCGGCGTTGAGGCCGGCGGCGGCGACCATTCCGGGGATGTCGATCAGCTCGCCGTGGCGGCGGTAGGGGCGGGCGGTGACCGCGACGATGCCGCCGGGCCGCAGGATCGCGGCGGCGCCGGTCAGGATCTGGGTGAAGCCGGCGGCGAGGTGGTCGGGGTCGCGGTAGGCGAGGTTGTCGGTGCCGCCGTAGATGTGGTTGATCTTGCGGACTTTGCCTCGGCGGGGGCCGGGGGTGCGGGCGTGGCCGTGGGTGGACGACCCGTACGGCGGCGAGGTGATGATCAGCGCGACGCGGCCGTGCAGCTCGGCCGGGACCAGTGCCGGCAGGCGCCGGGCGTCACCCTGCACGATCTGGCCGGTCCCGGTCGCGTGCTGCGAGGCGGCGAGGCGCAGGTTGTCGGCGGCCAGTGCCGCCCACCGGGCCTCGTATTCGACGCCGATGCCGTGTCGGCCGAGGTGCATGGCCTCGACCACGGTGGTGGCGATCCCGGCCATCGGGTCGCACACCCAGTCACCGATCTGCGTGTAGGTGCGGATCAGGAGGCGGGCGATCGAGGGCAGCATCTTGCCCGGGTGGGCCAGGGACTCCGGGGTGTACCGGCCGCGCCGCTGCTCCCGGGAGCAGATCTGCCCGGTGAGGAAACCGAGCCCTGCGGCGCCGCGGACAGGGGAATCAGGGTCGGCTCGAGCGGGCGGTCAGGCATCGCGGCCTCCGGTGTCGTTGCGGAACGCGAGGAGCTTGCGGTGCACCCGCAGGTGCCGGCCGTCGACCAACACCGAGGGCAGGTCGAGCGGCGGGCCGGGCACGGCCCGGGGCTCGTCGGTCGGCGGCGGTGCGGTGAGCACGAGCCATTCCTGCTGCCAGGTGAGCCCGGCGGTGCGGGCGGCGGTGATGACGCTGGCCCGGTAGATCAGCGGGTGCTCGATCCCGCCGTGTTCGAGGCGGGACGTGGTGAGCGCGGTGAGCAGGTATCCGCCGGGACGCAGCCCGGCCCGGCAGGTCCGCATCGCCGCACTGAGTCCGGCCAGGTCGCCGGGCGGTACGTCGGGGCGGGGCAGCGCGGCGAAGATCAGCCCCGCCGGGTGGCTCGACCAGGTCGCCACCGGCTGGCCCGGCACCGCCGCTCCGAGGATGTGAACACCGGGAAGTACGGCGGAGGCGCGGCGGCCGAGGAACTCGGCCGCCGCAGTGATCGTCGGGTGCCCGTCCAACTCGATGACGAGGTCATCGGGCGTGCTCAGGCGGCGGACCAGGCTGGCCGCGTCGCGGGCGGTGACGCCGTGCCAGCTCGGCAGGTGGCTGACGGCGGACTCGGCATGCTGGCCGGCGGGAGTGGGGAGCAGAACGGCCACCGGGACCGGCACAAGACCGGTCGCGGAGGCCGTGAGGTGGGTCTGCGGCATGGGGCGTGTAGGCCACGTCCGCTGACTAACGCTGACACCTAGAGATGACTAAGAACAAGATCAAATTGGAAGGCGAGTGTTGCACCGCCGACCCGCAACAAGATCCGCTCCTGCTGCAACAAGATCCACAATTGGAGGAACAGGCAGCTCAGCGGCAAGAACAGCCCAGCACGCCATCAGTCGCGCACGGTCCGAGTCTTCTCGACTTGAGGTGACGGCTGATCGGTCAGGCGTCCGAGTGCGGCTGTTCTGCGGGCTTGGATGTCGCTGGCGTGGGCACCCCGCTGGCGACGCCGAACAGGATCACGTCTGGTCGTCTGCGCCGCGCGACGTCGAGGCCGTCCGCACGGTTGGCCAGGATTACTCGATGGCCGCCGCAGGTCAGGATGGCCTCTACCTGGGCAGCGATGGCCGGATCGTCTTCGACTACCAGCACGAGGCCCACCGCGCACCCCCAGTTTCCTCGTCGACGCTAGCTTGCCGGCACCCCCGAGTCGGTCGGACAACGGAACGCGGACCCGCGTTCGTTCGCCAGGCAACCGCGCAGCAGGGCACTCCGATCCCTGCGAGGCGATCACCGCTGGACCCTTCGCCGCGCGCTTTGCCGGCTGGAGGCTGGGCGCAGGGCGCGACGTCAAGGTTCGACAGCAACACGATCGCGGACATGGGTCAGACGAGGTTTGGGGTGTTTCTTCCGCCGCCTCAGACCGGGAACAGCCCGTCCCCGCGAGCCGTCATCTGCCGGGCGCGGTCGATCTGTTCTCGCGCTGCGATCGGGGCTGTTCCGGTCGCGAAGCCGGTGTTCTTTGGTGGCCCCGGCTGCGGGGCCGGAGTCCCGGAACCGGCTGGTGAGGGCCGAGAACAGCCGGGGCATACCACCGGATCGGCCGGCGATGACCGCGTGATGCAGGGCGATCGGTGGGCGGGGTGCAACAGGCGTTGTTGCTGCTGCCGGTGATCACGACTGTGGCAGTTCTGTGCCAGCGGGGTGGCGAGATGGGTGCCGTACCGCCGGGCGGCTAGGAGCGCCGCCGGCTTGCTCACCCACCCTCGTTTCGAGAGATTCCCATGTCTTCTCGCATGCCCACGCCTGCCCACAACCCGCGGCGATCCCGGCTCGGTGCCAGCGGCGGCAGCCTGCTCGATGAGATCGAGCAGCGGTTCCAGCTCCTGTGCGCTGGCCCCCAGCCGCTGAGCGTGGATGGCAAGCAGATCGGCCACGGCCTGCCCCGCAGGCCGATCCCGCTGCCGGAGCTGGCGGCGATTCTGATGCACCCGAGGTGCGGGTTCGAGGCTCGCGACGCGGTGTGGCGGCTGCTGGTCGAGCGCGCCCGCACCGGCGACGCCGCCTGAGCGGCTCGATCAGGTGCGCGGCTGGCTGGCCGGCAAGCCCGGGGTCGGCGTGCTGATCGCGCCGAACTTCGGCATCGGCGCGATCCTGATGATGCGCTTCGCGGCCACCGCCGCGAAGTACTACGAGTCCGTCGAGATCATCAAGCAGCACCACCCGCGCAAGTTGGACGCACCGAGCGGCACCTCGATGCACACGGCCCGGCTGATCGCCGAGGCGCGCGCGGCGGCCGGCAGCCTGCCGATGCCCGATGCCACCAAGGAGGAGCTCGACGGCGCCCGTGGCGCCCTGGTCGAGAGGGTGCGGGTGCACTCGGTGCGCGCCGCCGGCCTGGTCGCCCACCAGGAGGTGCTGTTCGGCAGCGCCGGCGAGACGCTGACCATCCGGCACGACTCACTCGATCGGGTGTCGTTCATGCCGGGCGTGCTGCTGGCGGTCCGTAATGTTTGGAACCTTCCGGGCCTCACGGTGGGTATCGACTCGCTGCTCTAGGGACGCTCGGCCCGGTTCGGGCTGGGCAGCCACTGCCGGGCGAGGGTCTCGACGTCGTCGTTGGTCAACGGCCGGCCGAGGTCGCCGCTGTCCGGTGATCGGCGCAGCCCGTCGATGAGCAGCTGAAGATACCGGCGGTAGACGTCGGGCCGGACCGCCTGGCTGTGGTGCGCCACCTCGCTGGCCATCATCAGCAGCAGCGGTAAGTCCTCCACCGTGACGTCGGGCCGCAGCGACCCCTCGGCCTGGGCCCGCTCGATCAACTGCGTCAAGATCGGCACGACGCGGTCGCGGATCCCGGCGAAGTGCCGCATCTTGAGGTCGGCGCCGAGGGCGACGTCGCGCAGGCCGCGGTCGGCGGCGTGCATCTCGCTGGCCTCCCGCAGGAAGGTGATCAGCCCCTCCCACGCGGTCGGTGCCCGCAGCGCTGCCTCGGCGGTCTTGGCGTGCTGCTCGAGCCGGTCCTCGAGGGCGACCTCCAGCAGCGCCTCCTTGGTGGGGAAGCGCCGGTAGACCGTGCCGATGCCGACACCGGCCCGGTGCGCCACGTCGTCGAAGGTGGCGGCCAGGCCGCGCTCCGCATACACCTCTCGGGCGGCCACGATGATGCGCTGCCGGTTGAGCTCCGCGTCGCGGCGTAACGGGCGGTCGATGTCGGTCATGCCTCCAGCGTAACAAGTGGAGAACGTTCCTCAACTTATGTGATCTCGCCAACAAAGCGGAGCTACGTCCTCAACTTAGCGGCTACCCTTTCCGAACTGGAGGGCATTCCTCAACTTTGGCGCAGCAAAGGACCGCGACATGACAACCACGGCGCATGTGCAGGACAATCCGCCGGCCGGGACCGCCGCCGACCGGCACTCCGGCAGGTGGTGGGCCCTCGTGGTGCTCGCCATCGCCCAGCTCATGGTGGTGCTCGACGCGACGGTGGTGAACATCGCGCTGCCCACCGCGCAGCATGACCTCGGCTTCTCCGACTCCGGCCGGCAGTGGGTGGTGACCGGCTACGCCCTCGCGTTCGGCAGCCTGTTGCTGCTCGGCGGCCGCCTCTCCGACATCGTCGGCCGCAAGCGGATGTTCCTCATCGGCCTGGTCGGCTTCGCGCTGGCCTCCGCGCTCGGCGGCGCCGCCAACGGCATCGAGATGCTGATCATCGCTCGGGTCCTGCAGGGCATCTTCGGCGCCGCGCTGGCCCCGGCCGCGCTCTCGCTGCTGTCGGTCACGTTCACCGACCCGGCCGAGCGTGGCAAGGCGTTCGCCATCTTCGGCGCGATCTCCGGCGCCGGTGGCGCGGTCGGCCTGCTGCTCGGCGGCGTCCTCACCGAGTACGCGTCGTGGCGCTGGTGCCTCTACATCAACCTGGTCATCGCGGCCTTCGGGGTGGTCGGCGGCCTGCTGAAGCTGCGCGACGAGCCGGTGTCGAACCGCGACCCGCTCGACTGGCCGGGCGTGATCACCGCGGTGGGCGGCCTGGTGGCCCTCGTCTACGGCCTGGGCAACGCCGAGAGCCACGGGTGGAGCGACCCCCTCACGTACGGCTTCATCGCCGCCGGCGTCGTCATCCTGGCCCTCTTCGTCGCGATCGAGCGCCGGGCGGCACACCCGCTGCTGCCACTGCGGGTCGTCACGGACCGCAACCGCGGCGGCGCCTACGCCGCGGTCGGCATCGCCGGCATCGGCATGTTCGGCGTGTTCCTGTTCCTCACCTACTACCTCACCAACGTGCTCGGCTTCTCGCCGATCCAGTCGGGCCTGGCGTTCCTGCCGATGCTCGGCGCCGTGATGATCTCGGCGACCACGATCGGCTCGATCCTCACCCCGCGGGTCGGCCCGCGCCCGCTGGTGCCGATCGGCGCGCTGGTCGGGGCGGCCGGCCTGGTCTACCTGACCCGGATCGGCCTGGACTCCAGCTACGTCACCGGCGTGCTGCCCGGCCTGATCATCGTCGGACTGGGCATGGGCCTGATCTTCGCGCCGGTGCAGAACGCGGCCACCTCGGGCGTGCAGCACCACGACGCCGGTGTCGCCTCCGCGATGGTCAACACCGCCCAGCAGATCGGCGGCTCGATCGGCACCGCGCTGCCCAGCTCGTTCGCCGCCTCGGCCATCACCGGCTACCTGTCCGACAAGATCCCAAACGCGCAGAACGCCGCGCTGGCGCAGATCCACAGCTACCACACGGTCTTCTGGTGGTCGGCGGGCTTCTTCGTCCTCTGCGCCGTCATCGCCGCGCTGTCCTTCCGCAGCGGCCCACTCGAGGTCGACCCGGACGCCGAGCCGGTGCTCGCCCACTGAGTAGCGTCGAGCTGGCCGCCGAGCCGGTGCTCACCCACTGAGTAGCGTCGGCCCGGACGCTGAGCCGGTGCTCGCCCACTGAGTGGCGTCGACCCGGACGCCGAGCCGGTGCTCGCCCACTGAGCTCTCAGGACAGCGTGAGGCCCGCGGGCAGGCCGGTCAGGGTGGTGCCGTCGAACGACACCTCCTGGCCGGCTATCCGCAGGCCGCTCACCGCGGGCGCGCCCGGGAGCGGGCTCAGCCGCACCACCCCGTTCGGGACGTCGGGCTCGAGGCCCAACCAGGACTGGAGGATCAGGATCGCTGCGGCGGACGACCAGGCCTGGGGGTGGCAGGCCGCCGGGTAGGCGACCGGGCGGGACAGGTCGGCGCGGGCGTCGCCGCCATACAGCTCGGGGAGGCGGAAGTCGAAGGCCTCGGCCGCGGTGAGGAGGCCATCGATCAGGGTGAGGGCCTCGGCGGCATAGCCGCCCTTGGCGAGGCCGGCGGCGACGATCGCGGTGTCGTGGGCCCAGACCGAGCCGCAGTGGTACGACAGCGGCGCGAACCCGCGGTCGGCCGAGGACATCGTGCGCAGGCCGTATGCCCCGGACATCGCCGGGCCGGCGAGGGCCGCGGCGACGAGCGACTCCTCGGCCGGGCTCAGCAGGCCGGTGCCCAGCAGGTGGCCGGCGTTGCTGGCGAGCGAGTCGACCGGGCGCTTGTCGCGGTCGAGTGCCAGCGCCGGGTAGCGGCCCCCGTTGCCGGCTCCGTCGACCCAGAAGGCGGCCCGGAACCGGTCGGCCATCGCGCCGGCCCACGTGCGCCAGCGGTCGCCGCCCGGGCGGCCGAACGCGTCCAGCAGGGCGGCGCCGTCGAGGGCGGCGCGGTACGCGTACCCCTGCACCTCGGCCAGCGCGATCGGCGGCGCGGCCAGGTGGCCGTCGTGGAAGCGGATCGCGTCGCCCGAGTCCTTCCAGCCCTGGTTGGCCAGGCCGCGGCCGGTGGTGTCGAGGTATTCCAGGAAGCCGTCGCCGTCGGGGTCGGCGTGCTCGGCCAGCCAGCCCAGCGCGGCCTCGAGGTGCGGCAGCAGCGACTGGACGGCGGCCGGGGAGAGCCCCCACCGCCAGGCGTCGTGCAGCAGGCTGATCCACAGCAGGGTGGCGTCGATGGTGCCGTAGTAGGTCGCCGGGAGCCGGCCCTCGATCGCCACGTCGGTGCGGCGCAGCTCGTGCATGATCTTGCCGGGCGCCTCGCCGGTCTCCGGGTCGACCTTGGCGCCCTGGCGGCGGGCCAGCGCGCGCAGCGTGCCGAGCGCCAGGTCGGTGCCGAGCGGCAGCATCATGCGGGCCGCCCAGAGGCTGTCGCGGCCGAAGAGCGTGAGATACCACGGCACGCCGGCGCCGAGGAACGTGTCGCCGTCGTCGATCGCGGTGGTGAGGCGCAGCGCCGCGAGATCGTCGAGGGACTGAGCGACCAGCCGCTCGAGCCGCCGGTCGTGCGCGCGGACCCCGGGCGCCGAGAAGTCGCCCCGCGGGCCGGCGAGCATCACCGCGTCGGGGTCGTCGACGGTCGCCGACCAGCGCAGCACCGTCGACTGGCCGGGGGCGAGCGTGACCTCCCACGTCCGGTACGGGTCGACCCGGACGGTGACATTCTCCGGCGCGAAAGGCGCTGAGGGAGAAGCGCGGCCGGACCGCACCGCCTCGATCGGGGCGAGGTCGCTCGCGGTCTCGACCGTGACCGTGGTGGTGACCGGGACCGTGGCGGTCGAGGCGATCTCGATCTCCTCCTCGACGGCGCCCGGCCGGACCCGGCGGGTGCGGACGACGCGGACGGTCGGGTCGGCGATCTCGTCGCCCAGCCAGCGGGCCACCGAGACGAAGCGGGTGACGCCGGGACCCGCCGCGGCCCACCCGACCGGCGTGGCCTCGCGGTCGTCGAGGCGCAGCACGGCCGCGGACAGCACCCGGCGGTCGGCGTGGAAGACGCCCTGCACCCCGGCCGGCCGGATCTGCCCGTCCGCGCCGGAGAGCGCCGTGGTGGGCGCCGCGATCGTCGGGACGAGGTCGTGCAGCACTGGCTGAAGGGCCGTCACGCGAACTCCTTGACAGGTCGTCCGAAGCGGTGCAAGGTCTGAAACATCCCGGCAACTTGAACGATCCAATACTGCCGCAGGCGAATTAGATCGTTCAACCCCTACAAAAAGGATTCTTCCGTGGAGAAGGTCACGATCGCAACGGTCGCCGAGCGGGCCGGCGTCTCCCGCCAGACCGTGTCGAACGTGATCAACACGCCGGAGGTCGTCCGTCCCGAGACCCGGGACCGGGTGCGCGAGGCGATCGCGTCCCTCGGCTACCGGGTCAACCAGGCCGCCCGCCAGATGCGCACCGGGCGGTCCAAGCTCATCGCGGTGCGCATCGAGCCGGCCCGCGACGGCATCAACGGCTCGGTCCTCGACCGGTTCCTGCACGGCCTCACCGACGCCGCGGCGCTGGCCGGCTACCGGGTGATGCTCTACACGGCGGCCGACGACGCCGGCGAGATCGCCACCTACGACGAGCTGCTCACCGCGTACGACCTGGACGGTTTCGTGCTCACCAGCACCCACCACGGCGATCCGCGCACGTCGTGGCTGGCCGAGCGCCACGTGCCGTTCGTGACGTTCGGCCGGCCGTGGGGCGCGCCCGACACCCACTCCTGGGTGGACGTCGACAACGCGGCCGGCACGGCGGCCGCCACCCGGCACCTGCTCGAGACCGGGCACCGCCGGATCGGCTTCCTCGGCTGGCCGGCCGGCTCCGGCGTCGGCGACGCCCGGCGTGCGGGATGGGCCGCGACCATGGCCGAGGCCGGATCGCCCATCGACGACCTGGAGGCCGCCGCCGAGGACGGCGTGGACTCCGGCGCGTCGGCCGCGGCGCGCTTGACCGACGTCACCGCCGTCGTCTGCGCGAGCGACTCGCTCGCGCTCGGCGCCCTGCGCGCGCTCCCCGGCCGCGCGATCGTCGGCTTCGACGACACCGCGGTAGCCCAGGCCGTCGGCCTCACCAGCGTGAGCCAGCCGCTCGCCGAGGCCGCCGCCCGCTGCATGGGCCTGCTCGCCGAGCTTCTCGACGGCAGCGCCCCCACCACCCCCACCCAGCTGTTGCTCCCGCCGTCCCTGGTGGTGCGCCGGACGGCCTGAAAGGAGATACGGATGACCAGGAGACTCCTCCTCGCCGCGGTCGCCGCCGGCGCGATCGTCTACGTCAGTGGTGTCGCCCATCGTCCGATTCTGGCAGACCGGGCTCCCCGTGCCCTCGACTGCGATGGGTCACCCGTCCCGGGTACGGGATTCGTCTCGGCGACACCGTGACATCAATCGCCGAGCGAGTCCCGTGGCGCGGCGACCGGAAGTCGCGCCGTCCGGCGGCCCTAATCACCCCGCACGACACGGCCAGCTCCATTACGCGGGTCGACAACCATCGCCCGACGATGAGATCGCCTACGCCCGCATCGACGAGGAAACCCGTTGGACCGGCGGATTCAACTGAGAAGAACCACGTTGCCTAGGAGCACCCAACGATGGTCGGGAACCGCGCTGATCGGAACAGACGGCAGCCGCCCGGTCCGCCGTACCTACCCCGACCGGGCCAACCGGTGCGCGCCCACAGTCAAGATCACGACGGACGGCGATGACGACAGGATTCACACACCCGGTCAGAGCGGAATGTCGTTGGGCAGGATCCAGGGAGTCTCGTGCGAGCTGCCTGCGCCGGCAGCGTGCATGGTGCGCGCGTTGGCGTCAAGCCGCCGAATGGTGACGCCGTCGAAGAGATACGACGCCGAGTAGGTTCGATAGACCGGCTCTCCATCGGCCGGCCATTGATGGTCAGGGATGGTGGTTTCCTTTGCTGCCAGGACTGTCCAGAGCAGACACTGCTGGTTCTCTTTGAGTGCTGGGCTGAGCGCTTCGGCCGTGACGTGCACGGTGTCCGGACCGACCCCGCGAGCCGCGAAGCTCTCTGCCACTAATGTGCCCGGCCTTCCCCACTGGAAGTCGCCGACACCTGCCAGGCTCAACGCCGAGCAGAACGCCGTCGACGGCAGGTATGTGTAGAGGTGTTTGCTCGCCGACTGGTCCCAGTCGCCAACACCGCCGTAGCGGGTCGTAGCAATTACGAGCTTGCCCGGCAAGGGCGTTTGCCCGTGGCGGGTGCCGTCGTGGTCGTCCTGGTTGGGCCAGTCTGACTGGTATGGGTGATCGGCGAGTAGCAGCCCGGTCGGGCTTCCGGACTCGGGCATCCATCGGCCATGGAAGTCTTGGCCTACGGCCCACCGCACCCAGGCGTCGGCGTCCGCGGCTTCGATGAGGTATGAGTGGATCTGGGCCCACATGGTGTGGTGCGGTATTCCCGCGGCTGCGTCGTCTGGGTTCTGTGCCTGCGACCACAGGTAGTCGCCTTCCAGCACCAGCCACGTTGCGCCCGTCTCGTCCGCGCAGACGAGCAGCTGGTCGACCGGTGGGATGTGATCGTCGTTGGTTACCCAGTTGGGATCGAGGTGGTCGGGGAAGCTGACGACGACGGGCGCGTACCAGGTTGTGGGAGTGTCTGCGTAGACCCGATTCTCGGTTCGGCGTTGCGGCGTCGTCGGATCGATGTCATGGCTGCGAACGTCGAGCGGCGATTCGTATTGGGTTCGTCGGTCGTCGCGACGGCTCGGGTTGAGCTCGTAGCGGTCGGTCATTCGTCCGACGAGTTGTTTGAACGCTATCCAAACGTATTTTTGTGCGTATCCTTCGTGCTTCTTACCGTCCGCTGAGGTCGCGCGCGGGAGGTTGCGGTCGATGGCGCCGAAGCGTTCTGGTGTCCATCCGAGTTGGACCGCCTGATCGAACAGGATCCTGCCGAGATAGTCGGCATCGACGCCGCGATCGAGCCTGAAGCTGTGGACCAGGGAGTCGACGACGTACGTGCGGAAATCGTCGAAGTCGGACATTACGGGATGGTGAACGGCGCTGTACCGATAGTCCGGCCGGCCGCCCATCTGCTTGATCTCGGCCGGCGATCGTTGCGACTCGATCCATTCCGACGAGTACGGCGGGTGGACGCACGTAGCGAGATCCTCGATGCCCGGTCGCCAGCCATGTGTCAGCCCCGTGTCGATAACTCGGCGTGCATAGTCGCGGCTGAGGTAGTTGTGTGGCCAGTACTCGCGGCCAAGCGTGAAGTCCAGAACCGCCTCGGCGACGCCGGTCGCAGTATGTGGGCTGAGGGTGCGTTGGGCGATGCCGCAGCCGACGGCCAGCAACCGCTCCTCAATGTAGTCATCGCCGCTGTCGGCGAAGCGTTGCAGGATCTGCGGGTACAGGTGGGGCGCCGGCTCCAGCAGCGCGATGATCGCCTTCGTCGCGTTGTCGCGTGTGGGCCGGTGCGAGCTGGACAACGCCCAAGACAGGGTGAGCGCCGCGAGGTGGCGGGTCTCGTCGTTGGCCGCGCAGCTGGCATCGGACCAAGCCCAGTCGATCAGGCCAGGCAGGTGACCGTCGATCTCGTCCTGGCGGTCGCAAAAGTACGACCAGGTCGCGTCTCGTTCCGGCAGCGTGAGGCCGACGAGTTGGCGGTGGAGCCACTCGGCGTTGAGTGGGTGGCCCGGGACGGTGGCGACCTGCAGTACGGCGTTGGTGGCCTGGTCGGCGAAGTCCGGGTTGCGCTGGAGCTCCACGAGAATCTCTACCGTGCGATCGCTGACCGCGTCGGGTCTCCGCCAGGCGATGCTGAGCAGAAAGTCAGCGTGCGCGCCGTGGTGGTACTCATCGGGTGAGATCTGGAGCAGGTCCACCAGTTCGACGCCGTACGCCTCGGGTAAGACAGCGGCCAGGGCCTGCAGCACACCCGCGTTGGTCCACCACCGCTCGGCCAACCGGCTCACCTCGACCTTCACCTCATCACGGTCGTTCGCTGCGATGAGCTTCGCCAGGGCGATGTCACCGAGCCGCTCGTAGCCGAACCTGATGTAGTCCGTGCCGTCGACCGGGAAGTCCGCCAGGATCGCCTCCTTCAACAGACCGTTGAGTAAGCTCTGGCTCCACTTGCGGTTCGGGAGCAGCGATGAGGTGATCCGGTCCACCTCGGCCCGGAGTAACCGCCGACCGTGGGTGTACATGGCGGAGGCGATCTGTTCGACGGCGCGCCGGACGCGTGTGCTGCTGCGGTCGTAGTCGCAGCGCTCCGCGGCCGAGAGTCGGATGTCTATCGCGTCGAGGAAGCTGTCGTAGACCCACGAGGTGCCGACGCCGGTACGGGGGAAGTGCCGCTCACCTCGGGCCTGCAGCGCTGTGCAGAGCAGCTTGAGGAACAGCGGATTGGTGAACTCCGGGTCCATCATCGGGAACGAGGGCTGTTCGATGCTGTACCAATCGGCGAACTGCCGGATCGCGTCGCGCGGAACCTCCTCGAATCCGGTGTGCTGGAACGCGGGGAGCCGGGCCTGCAACGCATCCGACAACGTGTCGGCGAGAAACTCGCTGCGACAGGACAGGACGAGCCGGATATGCCGGTGCTTGGCGACGTCGTTGAGGAAGCTGGACAGGTATTTGTTCCACAGCGCCCGGTCTGTTGGTTCGTTCAGCCCGTCGATGACGACCAGGCCGACTTCGCCGCGGGTCTGGCAGGCGACGTCGAAGGTGGCGAGCAGTTGCCCGGCCGGGCTGTGGAAACCGATGATCCTGCCCAGGTCGGCTTCGATCGGGCCGTGTTCAAACTGTTCACCGAGCGCGATGATCGTGGGCAGGCCGTTCGCGGCGCGGGTTCTGGCGAGGTCGCATAGCAGGTGGGTCTTCCCCGCGCCGCCTGTGCCGGTCACGAGGATCGCGGTTGCTGGGAAACTGCGCCATGCCCGGCTGCCGGACAGCTCGTTCAATCCGGCCACCGCTGAGCGAACCGCCGAGATCTGGCTGGCCAGACTGGCCGCGTTGCCGATGTAGTAGCCACCCTGGAGGCAGTGCCGCTGGAGCAGGTCGGAGACGTGCTCCAACGGCTCGCGGACGGCCTCGATGGCAGGGGTCAGGTCGGGCAACACGCCGTGCGGCGGGCGGGCCTGCACCGCAGCTTCGGCCACCAGCTCGTCGAGACGGTCGTGGTGGTCAGCCAGTGCTGCGATCGCGGGTTCGAACAAGTCTGGACGTTTCTCGGGCGTCGACAGGCCGTAGGTGCCTCGGGCCTTGCGGAGGGCAGCCAACGCGGTTCGGATGTGTTGCTCGAACGCCGGCGTGCGAGCGAGACCGTCGAAGACGGCGGCGATCGGTAGTTCGACATTCAGCTCGGGGCTGTACCGGCCGCTGCCGCTAGCATCGGCTTCAGCCCGAGCCGCGATTTCACGGAACCGCTCCTCGGAGAAGGCGTCCAGATCGAACCAGTAGCGCAGTCGCCCCACCTGCGACGGCTGCAGCAAGCACTCGTTGAGCGGGGTTTCGCCGAGGTATTCGAACGTCACCGTCCGGCCGGCCGCTGCGGCGGCGGCTTCCCACGTCGTGACGTGCTCGTTCCACTTGGTCCACGCGCTCTTGGCCTCGGCGGTATCGCCACCGGGCCGGTTACACGGCAGGAGCACGAAGTACCGCTCAAGGGTGGGCTCGGTCGCCAAAACCCGGCGAACCGACTTGTCAATCTGCTTGAACGCGCCGTCGTCGAGCGTGAACAGGTACTTCGCCTGCCATCCCCAGGTCGCGCCGCCGGGCAGTTCCCCTCGCCCTTCACGACCTCCGTCAGGGTTGCCGAGCGGGGTGAACGTCGTGCCGGCCGGCCAAGTGACCAAACCGCCGTAGATCATCAGCTGGTTGCAGAGTTCCTCGAACCCGTCGCGACGAGAGCCCGATGGTGCCTTGCCTCGGATCTGATACCAGTTGATCTCAGGAAGTTGGGTCACGAGGTCTCGCAATTCGGCAACGGCAGGCGGGCCGCTAGATACGGGTCTAAAGTCGACCACTGTACCGACCTGCCGGGGCTGAGCCCTCTCCCGCACCAGTTGTCGGCTCGACGAGCCATCCGCCGCCGGTAGGCCAACCGGGCATGTGGACCAACTCGAAAGCCCGACCCGGGCAAGCCGGTCGATATGAAAGGACGCTGGCCCGCAATCTCACGGGTCGAGCGCGAGTCGCGCTACCCTGCCGCCCCTCGCGGCCCGGACTACCGACCGCCGGGCCCCGCCCCTGCGGGAGGGGAGCATGGGACGCCGAGCTCGCACCAAGACCGTCGCGACTATCGCTGAACACGGTGTCCGTGTGGCGATCTACGTCCGACGCTCCACCGACGAGGAGCACCAGCCGTTCTCCATCGAGGCCCAGGACAGCCGCCTGCACTCATACGTGCAGTCCCAGCCAGGTTGGAGCCTCGTCGCCCGGTTCGAGGACGACGCCTCCGGCGCCAAACTCGACCGACCCGGCCTGCAGAAGGCCATCGCCGCGGCGCGCGCCGGCCGCTACGACGTCCTCCTGGTCTACCGGGTGGACCGGTTCACCCGCCGCATCCGTGACCTCGTCACGCTGCTCGACGAACTCGACCGCGCCGGGGTCACCTTCCGCTCCGCGATCGAGCCGTTCGACACCTCCACCCCAGCCGGCCGAATGCTGGTCCAGATGCTCGGGGTGTTCGCCAAGTTCGAACGCGAGATGATCATCGACCGGGTCATCAACGGCATGGAGCGCAAAGCATCCAAGGGCCAATGGACCGTCGGCGCAGTACCGTACGGCTACACCCGCAACAGCGAGCACAGCCTCGTGACCCTCGACGACGAGATCACCATCGTCAAGCTGATCTTCCGCCTCTACACCCACCGCCGGCTCGGCTGCCGCGCCATCGCCGCCTACCTCAACGAGCGGAACCTGGTACGCCGCCGCGCGCACCGCAAGGCGGTCGCACAACCAGGAACCCAGCCCTGGAGCCACAAGACCGTCACCGACGTGCTCACCAACCGCGTCTACCTCGGCGAGGTCCGCTTCCGCGACATCGTCGCCATCGACGCCCACGCCGCGGTGATCGAGCCCGCCGCGTTCGACCTTGCCCAGCAGATCCTCACCGAGCGCGGCGAGATGCCCGCGAAGAAGGCCACCGCTTCTTCCGACTACCACCTCACAGGCAAGATCAACTGCCCGGTATGCAGCCACCGCTACCTCGGCACCAACGCCCACGGACGCAGCCGCACCTACCGCTACTACACCTGCTTCACCCGCAACCGCTACGGCGTCGACCGGTGCAGCGCCCCCCGCATCGACGCCGACGGCCTCGACGCGCAAGTGCTCGCCGCCCTCCGGGACTTCTACACCAACCACCTCGACGAGGCCGAGCAGGCCATCGCCGCCGCCCGTGACGAACAGCACCAAGCTCGCGCCGACTACACCCACGAACTGGCCGAGGTACAAGAACAGCTCGCCGCCAAGGAGGCCGCGGTCGATCGGTATCTCACCGACTACGAGGACAACAAGATCGACCGCGAGACGGTCGCCCGCCGGATCGACAAACTCTCCGACCAGATCCGCCAACTGCGCCACCGCAGCGACGAACTAACCTTCCTCGCAAACCTCGATGATCAAGACCTCGACACCAGCTACCTGACCTCGATCCGAGACCGCATCCAGGAGATCATTAACACGGGCACTCCACAGGAGCGCAAGACAATGTGCGAGGCCCTGCTCGCCGAACTACGCATCGATGGGGACACCGCCACACCGATCATCAACGTCCCGCTCAGCTGGGACGACATCCCCGCAAGCCTCCAGGTGAACGTGCACGACACCGCCGCGGAAGCGGTTCGCGTACGTCCACCAAAAGTGGGCCGCCGGGGACTCGAACCCGCGACCGAGGGATTATGAGTCCCCTGCTCTAACCCGCTGAGCTACCGCCCCGTACCGGCGGCGATCCTATCCCGCGGCGCCAGCCGCCAGCCAGCGAGCTACGCCGGCACCCGCGTCGGACGGTGCGGAGGAGCCGACCACCGACGCGACGATCAGCGCCCTCACGGCCGGTGTGCACCTCACAGAAGGACCAAGAACACAGACCTCAACCTCACGTCGGCCCAGTCGTGAGGCAGGGGAAGAGCGAATTAGGTGAGCTCCCCCGTTTGGACTCGAACCAAAAACCTGCCGGTTAACAGCCGGCTGCTCTGCCAATTGAGCTACGGGGGATCGCCGGGCCCGACGTTCCGCGTCCGCGGGCCGTCGTGGCGACCGGAACCACAGTACAGTACGAGACGGCCCCCTTGCGGGGAGGGTCTGTGGGCGCGCCGGGTCGGCGAAACCCGACATCGGGAATGAATGGGCGGCGCATTGGGTATGCACCCAGCAGACGCGCGCGCGTCACGAACGGAAGGAGCCGCCATGCGCGGAAAGCTCATGTTCATCAGCGGTCTCGCGGCCGGCTTCGTCCTCGGCAGCCGTGCCGGCCGGGAGAAGTACGAAGAGATCCGTGCCAACGCCAAGAAGGTGTGGGAGAACCCGACGGTGCAGGAGGCCGCCGGGGTCGCCCAGGCGCAGGCCAACAAGCTCTACACCGAGGGCAAGGACAAGCTGAACCAGTCCAAGCTCGGTGAGAAGCTGCACACCACCAGCGGCACGGAGCGCTCGGTGACCGCCTCCAGTGACTCGCTCGCCGGGTCGAACACCAGCACGAGCAGCACGTACTGACGCTGCCGCTAGGTGAGGGCCGCCCCGGGATCCGCGGGGCGGCCCTCACCGCGTCACGATGACGACGAGAACGCGGAGTCGAATGCCGCCGACGGCGCGTCGAACGCCAGCCGCCGCACGAACTGCAGCGCCTCACGCGCCCCCACGAGCCGGTCCATCCCGGCGTCCTCCCACTCGATCGAGATGGGGCCGTCGTACCCGATCGCGTTGAGGGCGCGGAAGCAGTCCTCCCACGGCACGTCCCCGTGTCCGGTCGAGACGAAATCCCAACCCCGCCGCATGTCGGCCCACGGCAGATGCGAGCTCAACCGGCCACGACGACCATCCCCGGTACGCACCTTCGCGTCCTTGCAGTCGACGTGGTAGATGAGATCGCGGAACTCGAGAATGAAGTTGACCGGGTCGAGTTCCTGCCAGACGAAGTGCGACGGGTCCCAGTTGAGACCGAACGCGGGCCGATGCCCGATGGCGTCCAGCGTTCGCCGAGTGGTCCAGTAGTCGTACGCGATCTCGCTGGGGTGCACCTCGTGCGCGAAGCGCACGCCCTCCGCGTCGAACACGTCCAGGATCGGGTTCCACCGATCAGCGAAGTCCTGGTAGCCGCGCTCGATCATCGACTCCGGTACGGGCGGGAACATGGCCACGGTGTGCCAGATCGACGAGCCGGTGAAGCCGACGACCGTATGCACGCCGAGTCGCGCCGCCGCCCGGGCGGTGTCCTTCATCCGTTCCGCGGCCCGTTGCCGGATGCCCTCCGGATCGCCGTCGCCCCAGACGGACGCGGGCAGGATGGCCTTGTGCCGCTCGTCGATCGGATGATCGCAGACCGCCTGCCCGGTCAGGTGGTTGGAGATCGCGAAGACCCGCAGGTTGTGCTTGGCGAGTTGCTCGCGTTTGCGGTCGACGTAATCATTCTCGGCGAGCGCCCGATCGACCTCGAAGTGGTCACCCCAACAAGCGATCTCCAGGCCGTCGTAGCCCCAATCGGAGGCCAGCCGGCATACCTCGTCGAACGGCAGGTCGGCCCACTGGCCGGTGAAGAGCGTGACGGGTCGCGCCATGTCATCTCCCTCACGATCGGAGGTCAGCGCGGAAGGGCGCACGCTTCCGCGGGCGGCGCCAGGCCGAGACTGGCCAGCTCGTTCTTCACGTACGCGAGCTCGGCCGCGTTCGCTTCGGCGACGGCGGCCGGGCTTCCCAGCCGCTCCCTGGGCGGAAGCGCATCGAAGCCTTGGGCCTCCACGTCGATGTACTCCGTGCCGGGCAGGGCACCGCCCATCAGGTGCCGCACCGCCGCGCGCCAGACGTCGGTAGTCGAGACCAGCGGCGGGGCGGGCGCGGCCTGCAACGGTACGTGGTAGCGCACCCGCCACGGCCCCGGCGGGAAGTCGCGTAGTGCCTGGGACAGGTCGTCCACGTGGGCGCCGGCGGGGTTGGTGACCTGGTGCTGATGGTCCGGATCGACGTAGCCGCGTAGGGTCTCCGCGGCGGCGACCGGCTGAGCGACCTCGAGGGCCGCGGCGACCTCGACCCGGATCACCGAGATCCCGGCGTCTGCGAGCGCGTCGAGCGCGTCGGCCGGGTCCTCCCAGGTGCAAGCGAGGTTGGCCAGGTCGAGGCAGACGCCGAGCCGCTCCCGGTCGGCTTTTGCCAGCGCGGCGACGGTGTCGGCAGCGGTGTCGAGCACGCATCCGGGCTCGGGCTGGAAACCCACCCGGACGGCACGGCCGGTCTGCCAGGCCACCTCGGCCAGACCGCTGGAGAGCCGCCCGAGAATCCGCGCGCAGAACTTCTCCTTTCCGCTGTCCCAGCCCTCGCGACGGCCGAACCCGATCGTGCTGACCGCGCCGCGGACTGCGTCGTCGGGCAGCAGGTCAACGAGGATACGAGCCAGGTCCAGGGTGTACTCGAGGCGGGCCGGGTCGCTCCAGTCGGGCGCGGACCGGTTGGGGGTCGAGGAGGCCTCGCCGCCGCCCTCGGCGTAGGGCACACCGCTCAGCGTGACCACCTCGAGCCCGCGGGCGTCGAGCTCGGCACGCAGCCGGGTACGGGCGCGCCCGTCGACGGCGAGGGCGGCGGCGAGGGAGGGCGGCAGCCAGAGGCTCACGCCGAGGGTGTCGACACCGAGCCGGGCACGGATGGCCGAGGCGTAGGTGTCGAGCTGGTCGACGACGGCGGGCAGGTCCCGCGCCGGACGGACGTTCGTGCCGTGGATAAGGTGGACGACCCGGCCCGAGTGGTGGCGCAGCCGCATCAGAGTCCTCCCTGGACAAGGGCACCGGTGCATTTGCACGTGCATCCGCTCGTGCCTGCCCGCCCAGTATGGACCAAACCGTGCCGGGCGCCCGACGCGCTTGTGGCGGGCCGCTGGGTTGCCATGACGCCTCCATCCGTGGGTTGTCTGCCCCCGGATACGAGGCTCGACCGCCGGTCGGATCAGCGGCGTACCGGCCGTACGACGCTGTGACCGGCGCGGACATGATCGAAAGCAGACGAAATGATCGACAACCGTCGATGTCGTCGCCCCTGGTGACCTGCCGCTGGCGGGTCCGCGAGGCAAGCGGACACGCCCTCCATAGAGAGCGTTCTCTGTGCACCAAATGCACGTTCGGGCGTGCACCGAGCGATCACCATTCCGCCTCCCCCGTGAGGCGCCACGCATGCCGACGATCTTGCCTCTCGACGGAAGGTGACTGCGCCCGCGTGTGGGGGGTGCCGGCGTTGCGTGGTGATCTGTCGCCCCCAAAGGGGCGACAGAAGAACACAAACCGGAGGGCGACAGCGCACCGTGCGCCTACGCGAGCGCGGCGACCGGCTAACGCGGGCGGAACGGGAGGCGCTCGTAGCGGCGAAAACAGGCGCGGCCCGAAAACTCGGCGCACGCGGCGATGCTGCGCAAGCGAACGCGGCTCACACACAAGCACAGGAGAACTGGACGCATACAGCGATGCGACGCAAGCGAGCGCAGCTCACCTGGACGCGGCGACGCCCGCCACCCCGGGCCAGGCGCGGGCGTCGCAAGCTGGTGCGGCTACTGGGTGCTCAGGCCGGTCTCGCTGCCCTTCTTGATCCGCCGGTCGTCGCGGAGTTGCAGGAACGGCTCGTCGTCGGCGGGGTAGCCGGCGGCGATGGCCCGGCCGCGTTCCAGTTCGGCGTCCAGCTCGGCGCCCAGTAGGACGGCGATGTTGGAGATCCACAACCACACCAGGAAGGCGATCATGCCGCCGAGGGTGCCGTACGTCTTGCCATAGTTGGCGAAGTTGGCCAGGTAGATGGCGAACGCGCCCGAGGCCAGCAGCCAGATCACCACCGCGAAGAGACCGCCCGGGCTGATCCAGCGGAAGCCGCCCGTCCGGGCGTTCGGCGAAGCCCAGTAGAGAATCGCGAACATCAGGCTGACCAGGATGACCAACACCGGCCACTTCGCGATTTCCCAGACCGTGACCGCGACGCCACCGAAGCCAAGCTTCTCGCCGACCACCTTGGCGAGATCGCCGGTGAAAACGACGATGAAGACCGAGACGATCAGCATGACGCCGATGACGGCGGTGATGGCGATGCGGATCGGTAGCGTCTTCCAGATCGGCCGGCCCTCGGGTACGTCGTAGATGGCGTTCGAGGCGCGCATGAACGCTCCGATGTAGCCGGACGCCGACCAGAACGCCAGCACAATACCGATGATGGCCGCGAAGCCCGCCGTACCGGGGTCCTTGACCTGGCCGAGCACGATGTTCACGAGGTCCTGGATCTGCCGGTTGCTCACGATCTCGTTCACGGTGTTCTGGACGGTCTGCTGGCCGTTGTCGCTCAGCAAGCCGAGGATGGAAACCAACACCAGGGCGCCGGGGAAGATGGACAGCACGCCGTAGTACGTGAGCGCGGCTGCCCAGTCGGAGATGTTGTCCACCGAGAACTGCTTGAACGTCCGCTTGAACGCGGCGAAGATGCCCTTGGCCTTGAGGCCGGATGGGCCTTTCGGGCCAGCGTCCGGGTCGGGCGGGGCGAGACCATCGTTGACCTTGTCGTCGCCGGTCTTCGTGGTTGAGGCCCGCGGGTTCGCGTCGGCGGCGGCCGGCGCCTCTGCCGTTGTCTCGTTCGACGTGTCGTCGGCCTTGCGGCGAAGCTTCATCGCGGGTCCCCCTCCGGGCGCTACATCGTCGACTCGGGCCGCGGTCCCGCACGTTTCCATGGCCCCGCTGCCACGTGCGAAATTGCGACCCTCTCTGCTGATGCCCGCCCTGCCGTCGCTCTAACCACCATCACAGCGCCCGGCCAGCTCACTTGCAGAGCAGCTTGCCCATCCGCCTGCCGGCCACGGCCAGCCCCAGCGCGAACAGCGCCAGCAGATATGCCACGTCGACGAGCTGGATCCAGCTCCGCGAGCCCGTCGTGACGCCGCGAACCAGGTCGACCGACCGGTACAGCGGCGTCGCCTCGACCAGCCAGCGCAGCGCCGACGGATACGCCTGGGCCGGTACGAACGTGCCGGAGAACAGGAAGAGCGTGTACTGCGCCGAGGCCATCAGGTCGAAGTCCTGCCAGCTGCGCATAAAGGTGGACAGCGCCATGCCGGCACCGCCGAACGCGAAGCCGACCAGCATCGTCGCCCCGAAGGCGACCACCGCCAAGCCGGCCGACGTGAGCCCCATGACCACCATGACGACCAGGAACGCGGCCGCATAGATGTTGCCGCGGAGCATCGCCCAGGCCAGTTCGCCCAGCGCGATCTCGATGGGCCGTACCGGGGTCGCAAGGATCCCGTCGTACAGCTTCATGAACTTCATCTTTCCGAAGAAGTTGAAGGTGGTTTCCGACAGCGCGCCCGTCATCGCAGACGACGCGAGCATGGCCGGAGCCACGAACGCGGCGTACCCGACCACCCGCCCATCGGGCAGCGTCAGGTCGCCGACCAGCGCGCCGACGCCGACGCCGATGGAGAAGAGGTAAAGGACCGGCTCCAGGAAGCCGGTCAGCATCACCACCCAGTACGCCGTCCGTAGTGTGGCGACGTTGCGTTCCACCACGGACGTCGATCGCCGGCCGGCACCCTCGAACGACACCAGCCGCGGCAGCACCAGAGTGACCACAGTTAACTCCTCACACCACGAGCCGGCGGACGAACTGCCGGTACGCCAGCAACCACCCGGCCGCCGCCCACGCCGCCAGGTAGAGCACGTGTCCGGTCACCGACCATGCTGGCGGCACCCCCAGGGTGGCGGCCCGGCTGAGATCGACGCCGTGCCAGAGCGGCAGCACGTACGCGATCCAGCGCAGCGGCGACGGCAGCGACTCGACCGGGAAGAACACCCCGGAGAACAGCGACATCGGGATCATCCCGACGCGGAACAGGATCGCCAGGTAACTATCGCTGGTGATCGTCGCCGAGTACGCGAACGTCGGCGCCGCCACGGCCAACCCGAGCAGTGCCGCGACCGGCAGCGTGGCCAGCGCCCACCACGAGTGCATCGTGCCGAACGCGGTCGCGATCACCAGGAATGCGCCGCAACTGCTCACCGTGCGGAAAACGACGAACGCGAGGTGCCCGTCGAGGATGTCGGACACCCGCAGCGGCGCGGCGGCCTGGCCGTAATAGATCTTCATCCAGGCGAAGTTGCCCAGCACCGGCCAGCTCGAGTCGCCCATCGCGACCTGCACCGCGGTCGAGGCGATCAGCCCCGGCACCATCCAGTCCAGATACGGCACGCCGTCGACGCCACCGGTCACGTACGCCCCGACGCCTACGCCGAAGCCCAGCATGGTGAGCAGCGGCAGCACGAACGACGAGAGCGCGCTCGCCCGCCAGGTACGGCGGTACCCGGCGAGGTGGTACTCGAGTACGGAGAGAGTCGGCGCCATCTCAGTCCACCAGGGTCCGGCCGGTCAGGTGCAGGAACACGTCTTCGAGACTGCTGCGGCGTACCAGCACGCTGGCCGGGTGGAGCGCCCGCCGCTGCAGCTCGGCCACCGCGTCGTCGCCGTCGGCGACGTAGAGCAGGATCCGGTCGGGTAACACCTCGATCCGCTGCCCCATCCCGGCGAGCTTGTCGGCGAACACGTCCTGCGCCTCGGCGTGGAAGCGCAGCTCGACGACCTCGCGCGTGGAATAGCGCTCGATCAGCGCCTGCGGTGATCCCTCCGCGACGATCTTGCCGCCGTCCATCACGACGAGCCGGTCGCAGAGCTGCTCCGCCTCGTCCATGTAGTGCGTGGTCAGTACGAGCGTCACGCCCTGCTGTTTGAGCCGGAAGAGGCGTTCCCACACCAGGTGCCGGGCCTGCGGATCGAGGCCGGTGGTCGGTTCGTCGAGCAGTACGATCTCCGGCTCGTTGATCAGCGCCCGGGCGATCGTCAGCCGGCGCTTCATGCCGCCGGAGAGCGGCTCTACCTTGCTGTCGGCACGCTCGGCCAGCTGCACGAAGTCGAGCAACTCCTCGGCGCGCCGCCGGGCCACCTTGCGCGGGATGCCGAAGAACCGCGCGTACGTCGTCAGGTTTTCCCGGACCGCCAGCTCGAGGTCGAGGTTGTCGAGTTGGGGGCAGACGCCGAGCCGTGCCCGGATCGCGGGCCCGTCGTGGCGCGGGTCCTTGCCGAGGATGCGGAGCAGCCCTGCGGTCGGCGGCGACACGCAGCCCACCATCCGCATGGTGGAGCTCTTGCCCGCGCCGTTGGGCCCCAGGAAGCCGAACGCCTCGCCGCGCTGCACGTCGACGTCGATGCCGTCGACGGCGGTGAATTCGCCGAAGCGCTTGACCAGGCCGCGGGCGTGGATAAGAGGTTCTTCGCTCACGTGGCCGACCCTAGTGAAGGGGTCCGACATTCTCCGCCGTATTAATCCGGGACCGCCGGCATCGACGAACCCCAACACCACGGCACCGGGCGCCGCCGCAGGGCGGATCAGGCCGGCGGAGCGGTGGCGTACCGGGCCGCGTCCACCAGTTCGTCGGTCACCGCGACGACCGGCTCCGAATCCACCGGCGTCCCAGAGTCGTAGCGGACCGCCCAGCTCAGCCCGTCGCGGCCGCTGACCCGGCGGCCCACCACCCGCACGCCGCCGAGCGGCAGCCGGTGGTGCGTCGTGTACGCGACCGAGCGGGTCACCCGGGTCCTCACCTGGTCGGGGAGCTCACCGGGCTCGAGCAGGAGGTAAGCCGCCACTGGGCCGTCCACCAGCACCGTGTAGCCGTCCCGCTCGTCGGCCATCTCGGCCGGCGTGATGCGCAGCTCGCGGCCGGACCACGCGGCCTTGTGGATCTCGTGCCATCCGAGCCGGCCACGCTCCGGCAGCCACAGGCCACGGTTGGTGGCAACGACCACGGGAGAGGCCGGATCGTCCGAAGTGGCCGCCCAGGCCAGGATCCGTTCGTCCGGCTCCAGCGCCGGACGCCGGTCGGCGGGCAGCTTGGGCCGTCGACGAAGGAAGCTCACAGTCCACCTGCCGCTTGCTCGCGCAACGCGCGCGCGTGCTGTTCGAGGGATATCAATTCGCCCGTCATCGCCCAGAACTCGTCCTTCTGGGTGACCGGGTTCATGCGCTGCACCTTGGACTTGAGGTTGCGCACCTTTGCCGTCACGGTCGGCACCTGCAGCCGCGCGAGCGTGACCTGCACGTACCGGGGATCCGCTTCGCCGTCGACGTGCAGCGGCTCGACGGCAAGTTCGCCGACAAGCGCTTTGGCGCCCAGATCGGTGCAGGCGTCGCGGACCGCTTCGATCCAGACCACCCCGCCGACCGCCGTGGTCGTGCCGCCCGCGGCCGCGATCGCGGTCCGGACCGCCTGGAGCACCGGGTGCCCGTAGTTCTCCGGACCCAGCGCGTCGAACATCGGCCCGGCGAGCACGGGATACTGCAGGGCCAGCTTGAGCGCCTCGCGCTCGACGACCCGCTGCGGGCTGTCGGCCGCCTGCGCCGGCACGCGCCGGACCGGGCCGGCGTCGTTTCGGCCCATGGCGGCGGCCACGGCCTGCTGTACCGGCTCGAGGTCCATCCCGAGGTTCGCGGCGAGCTTGCGGGCGTACTCGGGACGCTTCTCCCGGTCTTTGATCTTGGCGACGAGCGGCGCGGCGCGCCGCATGGCGTCGACCCGCCCCTCGACCGCGTCGAGGTCGAAGCGCGACAGGATCTGCCGCAGCGCGAACTCCACCAGCGGCTCCCGGCTGGCGATCATGTCCTTGACGGCCAGGTCGCCCTTGGCCAGGCGCAGCTCGCAGGGATCCATGTTGTCCGGACTGACCGCGATGAACGTCCGCCCCACGAAACGCTGGTCTTCGTCGAACGCGCGCAGCGCCGCCTTCTGGCCGGCCGCGTCCCCGTCGAAGGTAAAGATGATCTCGCCGGCGAAGCCGTCGGCGTCCATCAGCAGGCGCCGCAGCACTCCGATGTGGTCGGTCCCGAACGCGGTGCCGCAGGTCGCCACGGCCGTCGGTTCGCCGGCCTCATGGCAAGCCATGACGTCGGTGTAACCTTCGACCACCACGACCCGGCCGCGCTTGGCGATCTCCCGCTTCGCCTGGTCGATGCCGTAGAGGACGTGCGACTTCTTGTAGAGCGGCGACTCGGGCGTGTTCAGGTATTTCGGGCCATCGTCGTCCTCAAACAGCCGGCGCGCGCCGAACCCGATCACGTCGCCGGTCAGATCCTTGATCGGCCAGACCAGCCGGCGGCGGAACCGGTCGATGAGCGAGCCGGAGCGGGCCGGTTTGGCCAGGCCGCCCGTGGTCAGCTCCTCGGCCGTGAAGCCCTTCTGGCGCAGGTACTTCGCCAGGTGGTCCCATCCCTCCGGGGCGAAGCCGCAGCCGTACCGCTCCGCCGCGTCGCGGCCGAAGCCGCGCTCGGCGAGGAACTCGCGCGCCTTGCGGGCACCCGGTGAAGCGAGGTGGTCGCGGTAGAACTCGGCGGCCGCGGCGTGCGCGGCGATCAGGCGCTGCTTCTGCCCAGGCTGCTGGCGCGGCCCGGCCGACGGCGAGTGCGTCTCGTCGTAACGCAGTTGGATGCCGGCCTTGCCGGCGAGCCGCTCGACGGCCTCGACGAACGTGAGGTGGTCGGCGTCCATGAGGAACTTGATGGCGTCGCCACCAGCGCCACAACCATGGCAAAAGTAGACATTCCGGGCGGGCGAGACTGTGAACGAAGGCGTCTTCTCGTCATGGAACGGGCACAGGCCCTTGAGATTGCCGCCGCCCGCCGACCTGAGCGTCACGGTCTCGCTGATCACGTCGGCGATCGAGGTACGGTCGCGGACCAGCGCAATATCTTCGTCCTTGACCCTGGCCACCGGTACATCCTGCCTCGCGCTATCGACCGCCCGCCACGAGGGTCCGGTGCCATGTCACGGCGGCCGGGTCGGTCAGCGAGGCCACCTGGTCGATCACCACGCGCAGGCGTCCCGCATCGTCGCCGGCCGCCTTCCACATCGGCGCGAACAGGGGGTCGAGGTGGTCGGGCGCACGCCGGTAGAGCGCCTCGACCAGCTCGATGAGGATCGTGCGCTGGCGGTCGTACCAGGCCTCGGCGGCGCGGGCCCGCAGCACGTAGCGCAACGCCATACCCTTCAGCAGCGCGCACTGGTTGCGCACCGTACGCGGGACGACCAGATCGGCGTCGTAGCGGCGCATCGGCTCGGACCCGTACCGGCTGTGCGTGGCGCCGACCGCGGATGACACGAAGCGGCCGGTCAGGACGCTGGTCATGCGCTTGAGGGCGATCTGCGCCGAATAGGACCCGTCGTAGTCGGCGACGGCCGCGACCACCTCGTCGGCGAGCAAGCCGGCCAGGGCTTCGAACAGGACGTCGGTCGGTTCGTCGGAGTACGTGGCCGCCACGTCCGCGCAGAGCTCGGCCCGCTCGGTGGCGTCGTGCAGCAGCGGCCGCAGCGAGAGATAGCCGCCGTGGATGCCGTCCTCCACGTCGTGCACGGAGTACGCCACGTCGTCCGCCCAGTCCATGACCTGCGCCTCGAGGCAGCGCCGCTCCCCCTCCGGCGCGCCTTGTCGCAGCCATTCGAACGCCGGCAGGTCGTCGGCGTACACGCCGAACTTGCGCCGGCCGTCGCGTCGTGGCCAGGGGTATTTGCACGTCGCGTCGAGCGAGGCCCGGGTGAGGTTGAGCCCCGCACCGTCGACCTTGGCCTCCAGCCGGGTCAGGACGCGAAGCGTCTGGGCGTTGCCCTCGAACCCGCCGCACGCCTGTGCGACCTCGTCGAGCGCCGCCTCACCGTTGTGCCCGAACGGCGGGTGCCCGATGTCGTGCGCAAGCCCAGCCACGTCGACCACGTCCGGGTCACAGCCCAGCCGGGCGCCCATCTCCCTGGCGATCTGCGCGACCTCGAGCGAGTGGGTGAGCCGGGTCCGCAGGAAGTCGTCCGAGCCGGCCGTGTGCACCTGGGTCTTCGTGGCCAGCCGGCGGAACCCTGCCGAGTGCAGCACGCGCGCCCGGTCCCGCTCGAACGGGGTGCGGCCGTACCCGCTGTCCTTGATCGGCTCGGGCACCCGGCGTTCCGCATCGCCCTCGGACCGTGTCATGTGCCCAACCCTAAGGGCCGGGTCCGGCGGATCGGCCAGCTCAGCTACTGACCCTTCGAGGACTTCAACACGCAGAACTCGTTGCCCTCCGGGTCCGCGAGCACCACCCAGCTGACGTCGCCCTGGCCGATGTCGACGGGCCGGGCGCCCATGTCGACGAGCCGCTCGACCTCGGACTCCTGATCATCCGGCCGCAGGTCGATGTGCAGCCGGTTCTTCACCGTCTTGGCGTCCGGCACGGGCGTGAAGAGCAAGCCGGGCATCTCGTCCGGGGTACGGCGGATCTCGACCTCGCCGGGCTCCTCGCTGACGATCTGGTAGCCGAGCGCCTCCGCCCACCATCGGGCCAACCGCGCCGGATCCTCCGAGTCAACGACGATCTGTTCCCAACGGCTGGCCATGGATTGCCTCCCGTAGATGCACCGAAAAGTAGCGATCATGTTACGCGCCACGGGCGGGTGGCTGACGAGTCAACGACTCGGCAGATCTAAAGTCATGGGCAACTTCGTGCTCGGCGAGCTGGCTCGCCAGCTGACGTGGACGCGCTCGGCTCTTCCACTATCGCGACCGAGACAAGTACGAGGTCGACGCGGTGCTCGAGGACAAAGATCAAGTCTCAGCCGCCGCTGTCGTCCATCTCGGCGCCCTCGGGGACGGTGTCGTCGTCGCGGCTGTCGAGCCAGCCGTACGGCAGCGAAACCCTTCCGGGAGCGTTGACGCGCCCGCGCGGCTGGCCCAGTGACTCGCGCGGGAACGGCTCATCCGGGTTCAGCCTGGCGAGGAGGTCGTCCAGCTCCGCCAGCGATGACACCATGGCCAGGCTACGGCGCAGGTCGCCGCCCACCGGGAAGCCCTTGAGGTACCACGCCACGTGCTTGCGGAAGTCGGCGCAGCCGTGCCGCTCGTCCTCCAGTGCGTCGACGAGCAGGCACGCGTGCCGGGACATGATGGCGGCCACCTGGCCGAGGGTCGGCAGCGCCTGCGCCGGTTCGCCGGTGAAGGCCGCCTGGAGATCGGCGAACAGCCACGGCCGGCCGAGGCAGCCGCGGCCGACGACCACGCCGTCGGCGCCGGTGTGGGCGACCATGCGGAGCGCGTCGGACGCCTCCCAGATGTCGCCGTTGCCCAGGACCGGGACGTCGAGTGCCTGCTTGAGCGTGGCGATCGCGTCCCAGTCGGCGGTGCCCGAGTAGCGCTGTTCGGCGGTGCGCGCGTGCAGGGCGACGGCCGCGACGCCCGCCTCCTGGGCGATCAGGCCGGCCTCCACGTACGTCAGATGGTGGTCGTCGATGCCCTTGCGCATCTTGACCGTGACCGGGATACCGGCCGGCGCGGCCGCCTCGACGGCCTGCTTGACGATGCGGCCGAAGAGCTTGCGGCGCCAGGGCAGCGCCGACCCTCCGCCGCGCCGGGTGACCTTGGGTACGGGGCAGCCGAAGTTGAGATCCACGTGGTCGGCGAGGTCGTCCTCGGCGACCATCCGTACCGCGGCGGCGGTCACGTCGGGGTCGACACCGTAGAGCTGGAGGCTGCGGAAGTCCTCGTCCGGCGCGAACTGGATCATCTTGAGCGTCTTGGGAATCCGCTCGACCAGCGCGCGGGTGGTGATCATCTCGCACACGTAGACGCCGCCGCCCTGTTCGCGGCACAGGCGGCGGAACGCCACGTTGGTGATGCCTGCCATCGGGGCGAGCACCACGGGCGGCCACACGTCGTGCTTCCCCAGGGTCAGGGACGTGGCAAGGGCGAGAGTCACGCCTTCGAGGATGGCACGCCGGCGCGGCCGACGGCCGCGCCGGGTGCGCGGAGGTACGTGGTTACGACACCGTCCACTTCTGGTTGGCGCCGCCCGTGCAGTCCCAGATCTGCAGCCGGGTGCCGTTCGACGAGCCCCAGTCCTTCGCGTCCAGGCACCTGTTGGCCTGCGGGTTGACGATATCGCCGGCGGCGGTGACGACCCACTTCTGATTCGGGCCGCCCCAGCAGTCCCACAGCTGGACCAGGGCGCCGTTGTTCGTGGCGTTGCCGGTGATGTCCATGCACTTGCCCAGCGCCCGGACCGTACCGTCGCCACCGAACGTCCAACTCTGCGCGACCGTGCCGTTGCAGTCCCACAGCTGGACAGCGGTGCCGTTGGCCGAGTTGGCGCCGTTGACGTCGACGCACTTGCCGCCGTACCCGCTGATGCGGCGGCCGCCGCCACCCCCACCACCGCTGACCTGGTTCACCGCGTCCTGCGCCTCGGCCATGTGCGCCTGGTACGCGCCGTTGTTGTAGGTGGTCCACTGCGTCCAACCGCCGTTGGCCCAGATGGTGTGGGTCCCCCTCGCGTTGCAGGGCGGGTCGAACGCGCAGGCGTCGGAGACCTCGCCGTGCCAGTACGAGTTGATCTGCCAGAGGCCACGGTCCACGCTGCAGTCGGTGTTGATCAGGCGTGCCCGGGTCCAGCCCGCGCTCTCGGCCTCGGCCACGGCCACCGAGATCACCCAGTCGTTGCCGCTGAAGCCGGCGTCCCGTGCCAGCTGGGCGATCTGGACGGCACTGTAATGGTCACCTTCCAGGAAGCTCTGCTGCTGGCAGGACGCGAGCGGCGCAAGCCGGGAGTCATGCGGTCCGGTGGGACGGGTACCGGCCTGGGCCGGCGAGCCGAACAGCACGGACCCGGCGAGGGCCAGCGCCACCGCGCCAGCCGACAGCACCAGACGGAGAGGGCGCATCCGGACCTCCTCAACTGTTGACAATGTTTCCAGTTGAGAACGGAGCCTAACGTTGATGAACCTCGATGGGTAGCATGTCGCGCGGTCCTCCGGGTTCTGGCAGAGTCGGAGCGTGACCGATGCCGCGATCAGCCCGCGCCGGCTCGTGGCCGTCTTCTCGTCGCCGGTGGCCGAGTTCCTGCTGCGGTTCGGCGTCGAGTTGGGCTTCCACTCCGTCCTGGTCGAGCCGGATCCGAGCCGGCTGCAGGGCCCGCCGAAGCCGCACGGCGACCGGGTGGTGGGCGACCTGGCCGCGGCCGGGCTCGACGAGCACACCGATGTGGTGCTGACAGACCATCACCGCCCCGAGATCGGCGAGATCCTCAAGACGGCGCTGCAGTGCGAGACCCGCTGGATCGGCATCATGGGCAGACCGCAGATCGAGGGCCCGCACGTCGAGATGCTGCGCCGGCTCGACGTGCCGGAGGAACAGATCAAGCGCGTGCACCGGCCGGTCGGGCTCAACATCGGATCCCGTACGCCGGCCGAAATCGCCGTGGCGACCCTAGCGGGCCTCATCGCGGACCGTAACGGCCGCCCCGGCGGCTTCACCTTCTGACCGCGACCAAAGTCCTCGCCGAGCGGAGCGAGGCCTAGCAGCCCGGCAGGCGCTCGATCAGGTAGCGCTCTATCTCGTCGAGCGACACCCGCTCCTGCTTCATCGTGTCCCGGTCCCGCACGGTCACCGCACTGTCCTCGAGCGTCTCGAAGTCGACGGTGACGCAATAGGGCGTACCGATCTCGTCCTGCCGCCGATAGCGGCGGCCGATAGCCGAGGAATCGTCGAACTCGACCATCCACCGCTTGCGCAGCGTCTCCGCCAGCCCGCGCGCCTTAGGCGACAGGTCGGGGTTGCGCGACAGTGGCAGCACCGCCACTTTGATCGGCGCGAGCCGCGGGTCGAAGCGCATGACCGTGCGCTTGTCCACGCCGCCCTTGGTGTTCGGTGCCTCGTCCTCGTCGTACGCCTCGAGGAGGAACGCCAGCACGGCCCGGGTGAGGCCGGCCGCCGGTTCGATGACGTACGGCACCCAGCGCTCGCCCTTCTCCTGGTCGAAGTAGGACAGGTCGACGCCGGAGTGCTTCGCGTGCGTGTTCAGGTCAAAGTCGGTGCGGTTGGCGATGCCCTCGAGTTCGGCGAACTCCGAGCCGCCGAACATGAAGCGATACTCGATGTCGACGGTCCGCTTCGAGTAGTGCGAGAGCTTCTCCGTCGGGTGCTCGTAGAAGCGCAGGTTGTGCTCGGACAGGCCGAGGTCGAGGTACCAGTCCCAGCGCTGCTGCAGCCAGTACTCGTGCCACTTCTCGTCCGAACCCGGCTCGACGAAGAACTCCATCTCCATCTGCTCGAACTCGCGGGTACGGAAGATGAAGTTGCCCGGCGTGATCTCGTTGCGGAACGACTTGCCGACCTGCGCGATGCCGAACGGCGGCTTCTTGCGCGCGGCCGTCGCCACGTTGGTGTAGTTGACGAAGATGCCCTGCGCGGTCTCGGGCCGCAGGTAGTGCAGGCCCTCGTCGCTCTCCACGGGGCCAAGGAACGTCTTCATCAGGCCGTTGAACATCTTCGGCGACGTGAACGTGCCCTTGTTACCGCAGTTCGGGCAGTTGATCTCGCTGAGGGACGCCGGCGGGTGACCGTTCTTGGCCTCGTACGCCTCCTCCAGGTGGTCGGCGCGGAACCGCTTGTGGCAGGACTGGCACTCGGTCAGCGGGTCGACGAACGCGTCGATGTGGCCCGAGGCGGCCCACACGTCGCGGGCGAGGATGACGGCGGAGTCCAGGCCGACGATGTCGTCACGTTGCTGGACCATCGCCTTCCACCATTGCCGGCGGACGTTCTCCTTCAGCTCCACGCCCAGCGGACCGTAGTCCCACGCCGAACGGGTGCCTCCGTAGATCTCGCTGGAGGGAAAGATAAAACCGCGGCGCTTGGCCAAGCTGACGACGGCGTCGATACGGTCGGCGGGCATGTTCCTCCTACGCCGGCTGGTTGTCGGCGGGGACGTTAGCGGTGAAAGGGACAGGGTCGACAGGTTACTCTTCGATGCCGCAGACCTGGAATTCGCCCGTCTCCCGGTCCTGGCCGAGGTACACCTGCAGCTGCGAGGTGTCGCCGCTGGAGTACGTGACGTCCACCGGAACGGACAGGTCGACGCTGGTCAGGTTGATGTCGCCGACCCGGTACGACGCGATCGGGTCGGTCGACGTGATGCGGCTGGTGAACTCGGCCTGCGTCTCGTTGTCCTTCACATCCTGGCACTGCGAGTTGTAGGCCTCGGCGTACCGCTTGGTCTTTACCGCGTCGAAGAAGTCGCCGACGACCACGTGCGCCTGCTCGTTGAGCGCGCTGCTCATGACGGAGACGAGGCCGACGGCGGCCGCGATGCCACCGCCGCAGACCAGCACCAGGGCCGCCCCGCCGATGCCCAGTCCCAGCCCGATCCGCCGGCCGCGTCCCTCGGTCGGGGGCGCGGGAAACGGCGGGACGACGCCCGGGCCCTGAGGCGGAGCGGGGACGGGTGGGGCCGTGGTCATCACCCAAGACTAGTTCTCAACGCCGCGGTTCCGCGGCCCGGTCGCTGGCCTCGACCACCACCTCACCGCCGGGAGCGGCGCTCGCCAGTGTCTCGAACGCGGACGGCTCGCTCCGGGACAGGGCCAGCAGCGGGGTGGCCCGCACCTTCACGTCGTAGCCACTCAGCGCGCGCCGGTAGGCTCCGACGGACTCCCACTCGGTCACGAGGGTCCAGTACACGGGATCGTCCAGCGCCCGGGTCAACCGCCCGGAGACGTACCCGGGACGCTCGGCCAGGGCGGCGAGGGCCGCGTGAGCCTGCTCGACGAACCCGTCCTGGGTGTCCGGCGGGACCACGAAGCGGTTGAGCACCAGCATGTGACGAGCGTACCGACCCCCAGGAGTTGCCCGTGTCACCGTCCGAGAACCTGCTGCAGAGGCTGGCCCGGATCAACCCGACGACCGCCTTCCTCGTCGCCCTGGCCGCGCTGCTGGCCGGCTTCTTCCTGCCCGGCATCATCGGCGCCGCCGTGCTGTTCGTGCTGGGCGCGGCAATGGCGGCACTGACGTTCACCACCTGGCCCGTGCAGTCCGCGTCGACCCGCGCCGTCCGGATCGTGCTGCTGGCGCTGCTGCTCGCGGTGATCGTCGCGAAGGTCTTCTGACCTGCCTGACATGAAAATCGTTGTACGGTTGCCACGATGACGACGACCGGCTACGAAGCGTACGAGGGAGCGGGCGAACTGCTGCGCGCGCTGTCCGCGCCGATCCGCGTCGCCATCGTCGCCGAGCTGGGCGCCGGGGAGCGCTGCGTGCACGAACTCGTCGAGAAGCTGGGCGCACCGCAACCGCTCGTCTCGCAGCATCTGCGGGTGTTGCGCGGTGCCGGCGTGGTGCGCGGGGCGCGCCGCGGCCGGGAGATCGCATACTCGCTGGTGGACGAACACGTCGCGCACATCGTGGCCGACGCCGTCACCCACGCGAGGGAGGTTTCATGAGCGACGACGCGAGCACGATGGCCCGCAACACCAAGCAGCGCACCGCGGTCAGCGCCGTGCTCGCCGATGCGGAGGGCTTCCACAGCGCTCAGGACTTGCACGCGATGCTGCGCGCGCGTGGCGAGCGGGTCGGGTTGACCACGGTCTACCGCACACTTCAGGGCCTCGCCGACGCGGGCGAGATCGATGTCATGCGGCGTCCCGGCGGCGAGCACCTCTACCGCCGGTGCAGCCAGGGTCACCACCACCATCTGGTGTGCCGCTCCTGCGGGCGCGCGGTCGAGGTGGAGGGCCCGGCCGTGGAGTCCTGGGCCGAGAAGGTGGCCGGCAAGCACGGATTCGTGGACGTGTCGCACACCATGGAGATCTTCGGAACCTGCTCGGAGTGTGCCGGCGAGCGCGCCTAGTCCCGGCGTGGGACGCTGTCGCGCGTGAAGATGTACGCCGATCGGCTGCCCGTCGCGATCCGTCAGCTGCTCACCGACCTATTCATCGTGATCTGGGTCTATGCCTGGGTCCGCATCGGGATCTGGGTGCACGACATCGTGCTCAAGCTCGGCGTGCCCGGCCAGAAGCTGGAGTCCGCCGGCACCGGCATCGCCGGCAACCTGGCCGACGCCGGCGGCAAGGTGGGTCGCGTGCCGCTGGTCGGCGACCAGCTGACCAAGCCGTTCACCGGTGCGGCCGATGCGGCCCGGTCGCTGGCCGACGCCGGACGGCAGCAGCAGGAGATCGTCGGCAACATCGCGCTGGTGGTGGCGCTGGCCGTGGTCGCGCTGCCGCTCGCGCTCGTGCTGTTCCTCTGGCTGCCGCTGCGGCTGCGCTGGATGCGCCGCGCCGGAGTGGCGAGCGCGGTACGCGACGAGCCGGCCGGCCGCGACCTGCTGGCGTTGCGCGCGCTGGCGAGCCGGCCGCTCAACCAGCTGACCAAGCTCGGCCCGGACATCGCCCAGTCCTGGCGCAATGGCGACGCGGCCGCGGTGGACGCGCTCGCCGCGCTGGAACTTAGGGATCTCGGGTTGAGACCGACCGGTCGCCGGCGTTGACCACGCCGTCGGGCGAGCCGGGATGGACCCGGCCCGTCGCGGACTCCTCGTTCTCTTCCTCGAGGTCCTCGTCGATCCAGTGATGCCGGAACCACGGGACCACGGCCCAGAACGTCAGGAACCAGCCGCCCGCGATGACGGTCAGGATGGTTGAGGCCCACGGGTTGAGCAGGTAGTCGGTGATCAGCAGGACGCTCGCGACTATCGCGATCAGCATGAACGCGAGGCCGCCCGTGGCCATACGGTGGGCATACCGGACCAGCTCCGGCTTGCGGCCCTGCCGGAACAGCGCGCGGTGGAACGCGACCGGCGCGATGATCATGGTGGTGGCGAACGCGGCCGCCATCAGCGCGACGATGTAGGTGTTCCGCTGGAACTCGGTAGTCTTCGGGAATCCGCTGCTGAACGGAAGCGTCAGCAGGAAGGCGAACAGGATCTGCACGCCGGTCTGCGCGACGCGCAGTTCTTGCAATAGATCCGAAAAGTTGCGGTCCCAGCGCTGCTTCTCGGTTTCGTTCTTGATCCGTCGCATCTCGGCGGCCATGTCATGGGCCAGTTCCCGCGGAACAGCAGGATCAAACGCCGATGCGGCGCAGCGCCGCCTGCGCCAGCGCCGCGGGAGCCTCCTCCGGAACCCAGTGCCCGATCCCCTTCATCGCCACCAACTCGTAGTCCGACTCGACCCAGTCGGCCGTACGCAGCGTCGCGGTCAGGCCGACGACCGGGTCCTTGTCGCTCCACACGAACGTGGTCGGCACGGTGATCAACCCGACCCCGGACATCTGGCTGCCGGACAGCGCGCGGTACCAGTTCAGGGCGCCGGTCAACCGGCCCGGCTCGCGCATCGCGTCGGCGTACCGCCGGGCACGGTCGCCGATCGGCCGCATCATCGAGCGCAGCAGCGCGCCGCGGCCGGCGAGCAGCAGCCACTCCGCCACCGGCGACCGGAGCACTCCCATGTAGGCGAATCGCGCCCGCTGCGACGGCCGGCTGCGCAGCGCGAGGCGCAGCGCCCGCGGATGCGGCACCGACACCGCGGTCAGCGTCCGGACCCGGGCCGGATGCTGCGCGGCCAGCATCCATCCGATGTGCGCGCCCCAGTCGTGGCCGATGACGTGCGCGTCCTGCACGCCGAGCGCGTCCAGCACCGCGATCGCATCCGCGACCGGTTCGGAGAGCCGGTATTCGCCGACCGCGGCCGGGCGGGCACCCGGCGAGTAGCCGCGCTGGTCCAGCGCGTACGTCCGCAGCCCAGCCTCGTGCAACCGCGGCGCCACCAGGTCGAACTCGCGATGGTCCTGCGGGAACCCGTGTAGCAGGAGCACGGCCGGGCCGTCCGCCGGGCCACCCTCGTACACGTCGAAGGTCAATCCGCGTGCCTCGATCCGCATGCGATGCCTCCCTGGCTTTCCGGTACGAGCGTACGGTGTTAGCGTCATCGAAACACAAGCAATCCGACAGGGGAGCGCACAGCGCTGAGAGTGCGGGTGACACCGCAGACCCTCGAACCTGATCTGGGTAATGCCAGCGCAGGGAGCTCGGTCTTCTCCAGCAGCGCCGCACCCCGGACACCGTCGTCCGGGTTGCGGCGTGCGTCCCCTCCCGGTAAGAGCTGGGAGGCACACATGAACACCTACCGCTGGCGCACGATAGACATCGTGATCGCCTCGATCATCGCCGTCGCATTCGGCGTGATCTTCTGGGCCTGGAACCTTCTCTGGGGCGCGACGCAGGGCGCGTTCAGCTTCTTCCCGCCGGCGCAGACGCTGCTCTACGGCGTCTGGCTGATGCCCGCGGTGCTCAGCGGGCTGATCATCCGCAAGCCGGGCGCCTCGCTGTACACCGAGACGCTGGCCGCGCTCATCTCGGCGCTGCTCGGCGACCAGTGGGGCGCCACCGTCATCCCGCAGGGCCTGGTGCAGGGCCTCGGCGCCGAGCTGGCGTTCGCGGCGCTGCGCTACCGGTCGTTCCACCTGCCCGCGGCACTGTTGGCCGGTGCGCTCAGCGGCCTGTCCGCGGCGGTGTTCGACTTCTTCGTCTGGAACGGCGCCTACGCACTCTGGAGCTACCGCGTGCCGTACGCGCTGCTCACGGTCGTGAGCTCCACGATCATCGCCGGCGCCGGCAGTTGGGCGCTGGTCCGCGCGCTGGTTCCTACGGGCGTCCTGGACCGCTTCGGGGCGGCCCGCGACCGGGCCCTGGTCTGAAACCGCGTTGATCATGAAGTTGCTGTCACGTTCGGCGCCCGATCCCGGCAGCAACTTCATGATCGACCGCGAAGGAGCGCGGCGGCGTGAGTGAGGTTGTGGTTCGCGGGTTCGGGTGGCGGTATGGCGGGCGACGGGCCTGGAGCCTGCGCGGGGTTGACCTGCGTGTCGGGCACGGGGAGCGGGTGCTGCTGCTCGGCGCGTCGGGCGCGGGGAAGAGCACGCTGCTCGCGGCGCTGGCCGGGCTGCTGCCCGAGGACTCCGGCGAGGCCGAGGGCACGGTCGAGATCGACGGGCTGGACCCCCGCAAGGCGCGCGAGAACGTCGGCATCCTGTTCCAGGATCCGCAGACCCAGCTGGTCATGGCGCGCAGCGGCGACGACGTCGCGTTCGGCCTGGAGAACCGCGGCGTGCCCGCCGAGGACATCTGGCCACGGGTGGACGAGGCACTGCGGCGCGTCGGCTTCCCGTACGGCCGGGACCGGCCGACCGCGGCACTCTCCGGCGGGGAGCAGCAACGCCTCGCGCTCGCCGGCGTACTCGCGTTGCGGCCGGGCCTGCTGTTGCTCGACGAGCCCACCGCCAACCTGGACCCCGCGGGTGCCGCGCTGGTCCGGGAGGCGGTCGCGCGCGGCTGCGACGCCGACACCGCGCTGATCCTCGTCGAGCACCGGGTGGCGGAAGCGTTGCCGCTGATCGACCGCGTGATCGTCCTGGACCCAGGCGGCGGCATCCGCGCGGACGGCCCGCCGGCGGCGGTCTTCGCCGCATACGGCGACGGCCTCGCGGCCGAGGGGGTCTGGGTGCCCGGTCGTCCTCTGCCGGCGCGCACGGCCGTCTCCCCGCCGACCGACGTTCTGGTACGGGCGGAGGCCGCGGCCGTGGCGCATCGCCTCCCGCCGGCCAGCCTGACCGTACGGGCCGGCGAGGTTGTTGCCGTCATCGGCCCCAACGGCGCCGGAAAGTCCACACTGGCGCTGGCGCTCGGCGGCCTGCTGGCGCCGACGTCCGGCCGGATCCGCGCGTTCGGGGAGGCGAAGCCGCCGCACGAGTGGCGAGCCTCGGCGCTGACCCAACGGATCGGATCGGTGTTCCAGAACCCGGAGCACCAGTTCGTCACGCCGCGCGTGGTGGACGAGCTGGCCCTGGGCCCGCGCCGCCTCGGCCGGGCGACGCAACCGGTCGTGGACGAGCTGCTGGAACGGCTGCGCCTGACCCACGTGGCGGCCGCGAACCCGTTCACGCTGTCGGGCGGCGAGGCACGGCGGCTCAGCGTCGCGACCGCGCTGGCCACGGCCCCGCGCCTGCTCGTGCTGGACGAGCCGACGTTCGGCCAGGACCGGCGCACCTGGATCGAGCTGGTCGACCTGGTGGCCGGTCTCCGCGACGAGGGCCACGGCATCGTCGCGGTCACGCACGACGAGGCGTTCGTCACCGCCCTGGCCGATCGCGTCTTCGGCCTGGCGACCGCCTACGACATGGCGTCCGGATGAGCCTGGCCGAGGCTCCGCTGGCGCGGCGCAACCCGGTCGCCAAGCTGGGCGCGGCGCTGCTGTTCTCGCTGCCGCTGATCGCCACGCTCGACCCGCTCACCCCGGCCATCGGCGTCGCGATCGAGCTCGCCGTGCTGCCGCTGTTCGGGGTCGGCTACCGCGCGGTCGCCCGGCGGGCGTGGCCGCTCACGCTGGCGGCGGGTGGCGTTGTGGTCGCGATGGTGCTGTTCGCCGCGTCCCGTACCGGCGATCTGCTGTTCGCGCTCGGCCCGTTCGACATCACCACGGGTGTGGTCTCCAGCGCGCTCGGCCTGGTGCTGCGCATCTTCGCGGTCGCGCTGCCGGGCATCATCGTGTTCGCCACCACCGACCCGACCGACCTGGCCGACGCGCTCGTGCAGAACGCGAGGGCCCCCGACCGCTTCGCGATCGGCGCGCTGGCCGCCTTCCGGCTGGTGCCGCTGCTCGGCCAGGAATGGCAGATGCTCAGCCTGGCCCGCCGAGCCCGCGGCATCGACGCCGGCCGGAACCCGCTCGCCGTGCTCCGGCTGTTCGGCTCGACGGCGTTCGCGCTGCTGGTCGGCGCGCTGCGCCGGGGCGGCCGTCTCGCCGTCGCGATGGACGCGCGCGGATTCGACTCGGGCCAGCCCCGCACGTACGCGCGGCGACAGGTGTTCACCGGCGCGGACGCGGCCCTGCTCGCCGGCGCCGCGTTGCTCTCCGCCGGCGCGCTGGCCGCCAGTGTCCTGGCGGGAGTGTTCCGGCCGATCATCGGCTGACGGGCGTTACCTGTTCTCTCAGCGGTTACTTCATCGACACGCGCCGTTGAAGCGTCACCGACAGATTGACGCCGTCACCCGCCCTATGATCAACAGGAGCTCGACCATGGGTCACGGCCACGACCACGACCACACGCATGACGCAACCGGGGCAGACGTACCCCCGGCTCTTGATCTGAGCGTGCCGGACAGCGAGCTGTCGCCGTCCGACGTCTCCCGGCGCGGTTTCCTGCGCGGCGCCGGCCTGCTCGGCGCGGGCGCCGCGGCGTCTGTGCTGGCGACGCCGGCCGCCGCGCATGCCCACGCGCACGGTCCCACGGGAGGCGGCGTGGAGAAGGGCGGCTTCCGGTGGCTCGCCGGCGACCATCACATCCACACGCAGTACAGCTCGGACGCCCAGTACCGGGTGCTGGACCAGGCCAAGCACGGCCACGCCTACGGCCTCGACTGGCTGGTCATCACGGACCACGGCAGCAACGCCCACGCCAAGATCGGCGTCGAGAAGGTCAACCCGGACATCCTGGCGACCCGCCGCGAACTGCCGGAGTTGCTCACGTTCCAGGGTCTGGAGTGGAACATCCCGGCCGCCGAGCACGCGACCGTCTTCGTCCACCCCGGCCGGTACGAGGTGGAAGTGCTCAAGCAGTTCGAGCAAACGTACGACGGCTCGCAGCAGCCGCCCACCAACACCGAGGCCCAGAACGAGGCCGCCGCGATCGCTGGCATCAAGTTCCTGGCCGAGCAGGTACGCCAGCGCAAGGTCGACGGCGCGTTGTTCCTCGCCAACCACCCGGCGCGCCGCGGCATCGACTCGCCGCACGAGATCCGCAACTGGCGTGACGCCGACCCGACCGTCGCGGTCGGCATGGAAGGCGCGCCCGGCCACCAGGCCGCCGGCATCCCGGCGCCGAACGGCCGGGGCGGCGCCCGCGGCTACTACGACAACAACCCGTCCGCGACGTCGTACGCCGGATACCCGCTGGAGAGCTACCGGACGTGGGGCGGCTTCGACTGGATGACCGCGACCGTCGGTGGCCTGTGGGACAGCCTGCTCGCCGAGGGCCGCGCCTGGTGGATCACCGTCAACTCCGACTCGCACGTGGTCTACCTGGACCAGTCCGACCGCGGCCCGGGCAGCGACTTCGAGGCCAACGGCAAGTACAACGACCCCGTCTACGCCGGCAAGCCCAACACGGGCGCCGGGGACTTCTGGCCGGGCTACTACGGCCGCACGAACGTCGGCGCGACCTCGTTCTCGTACAAGGCCGTCATGGACGGCCTGCGCGCCGGCCGCGTCTGGGTCGACCACGGCCGCCTCATCAAGGGCCTGGACGCACGGGTCCGGGTGGCGGGCGACCGCCGGGCCAGTTCGGGTACGCCGCTGGGCGGCGTCCTGCATGTCCGGCGCGGCACGCCCACCGAGCTGACGCTGGAGATCGACCTGCAGGACACGCCGAATTGGGCGGCGTTCCTGCCGGTGCTGGGGCGCGTCGACGTGATTGTGGGCTCGGTGACCGGGCCGGTCGCCGACAAGGACACCGTCAAGGCCCCGGACACGACGGTCGTGAAGTCGTTCGACGTGTCGCCCGGCTCGACCCGGTTGTCCCTGACCTACCAGTTGGGTCGCCTCGACGAACCGTTCTACGTGCGGGTACGTGGCACGGACGGCAACCGCACCCAGCCCGGCCTGATGGGCGCCGCGGTCGACCCGTACGGCCCGAAGCTGGACGTCATCGGCGACGCCGACCCGTGGGGCGACCTCTGGTTCTACACGAACCCGATCTGGGTCCTCCCCCGGTGACGATCTACCGCTCAGTGGCGGCAGGGCCGTCCGGCGCCTTCGACGAGGTGCCGGACGGCGTGCCGGCCGTCGCCTTCGAGGTGCCGGACGGCGTGCCGGCCGGCGCTTTCGAGGTGCCGGACGGCGTGCCGGTCACCGGCGTGAGCCTCGGCCACCGCGAGCTGTCGGAGGCCGACCACTGGATCCTGTCCCTGACGCCGGCGCCGGTGCTGGCCTGCACCCATCTGGTCCGCGAGCCCTTCCCGCACGTTGCGGTCAGCCTGGTCGATACTTCTTCGTCGCTGTCCGGCGTTGTGGAGACACCACCCGCGCTGCAGGCGGCGGCCGATCTCGCGGCCGATCTCGCGGCCGCGAGCGCGTCCGGCCGAGCGGTGATCTTTCCAGGCGCGGAGAACCTCGTCGGCACCCTCCGCATCGCGGACGTGCTGGCGCTGAGTGCGATCGAGAGGATCGAGGTGCTGGGCGGCGAGGTCGCGGTACCGGAAATGCTGCTGGAAACGCACGACTTCGTCCGCCCGCAATACCGTGCCGGCCAACTGATCCTCACGGCAATGCCGTCGGCGGGCCGGCGTCTGGTCCCCTTCGAGACACGCCACCCGACCCCCTGCTGCGCCGGCCACTGAATCAGTCGATAGTGCCGGGGTCGGCCAGCCACCGCATTGGCTGCCCGGTCACTTCGGCAACCTGAACGAAGTCCGCGTCGTAGTGCAACACGATCAACCCGTGGGCGTCGGCTGTGGCTGCGAGTAGGAGGTCGGCCGGGCTCGCCGACCGATGGCTTCCGCGATCAGTCATAGCAGACTGAACGTCGAGGGCGCGTTCGAAGACCCGATCGGGCATCACTACCCAGCCGAAGATCTCGCGGATCAGCGCCGACTGCTCTTCCCGGTCAGCTTTGGACCTGGCGGTATAGAGCAGTTCGAGCTCCGTGATGGCGCAGGTGGCGACGAGACCCGCGTTGATCTGCTGCGCCCAATCCGCCTGCACGTCAGCCTGACGCAACAGCCGAATCAACGCACTCGTATCGACCAGGAACTGCGCCTGGCTCACGAACGGTTGCGCTTGTCGAGCAGCTCATCGAACTGGCCGGTCGCGGCTATTTCCGTCAGCCGCGCCAGCGCTCGCGCCCGGCGCAGACGCTGCGCCGCCTCGCGCAACGCAGTATTTACGGTGTCTTTCTTCGTTTTCGTCCCAAAAAGCACAGCCGCCTCCGCAAGCGCTTCGTCATCAAGATCAATCAAGCTCTTGGCCACGACGACCCCCTTATATACGACGGCAGCATCGAGTATATCCGCCATCGGATCGGCGGGTAGTCGCATGACAAGACTAGCGCCACGTCTACGGCGAACTCAACCTGCGACGATGGGCTCATGCTCGTTGCGTTCTCCGTTACTCCGCTCGGCGTCGGCGACTCCGTGGGTGACCTCGTCGCCGAGGCCGTACGGGTGGTCCGGGCGTCGGGTCTACCGAACCGCACGGACGCCATGTTCACCACCATCGAGGGCGAGTGGGACGAGGTGATGGCCGTGGTCAAGCGGGCCGTCGACGTGGTGGCCGCGGCCGCGCCCCGGGTCAGCCTCGTGGTCAAGGCCGACATCCGGCCCGGCGTCACGGGCCAACTGACGGCGAAGGTCGACGATGTCGAGCGGCGGCTGGCCGAGTCGTGAGAAGGCTGGTCATGTGGGACATCGACTACACGCTGCTGCGCGGAGGCGGGGTCGCGTCCCGCGCCTGGCGGGCGGCGTTCACCGAGGTGACCGGCGTGCCGTGGCGGCAGACGCCGATCTTCGGCGGCCGGACCGACCTGGACATCTGCGCCGAGGTCTTCACGGCGCACGGCGTCACGGACTGCACGCCGGAGCGGTTTTTCGCACGGTACGTCGAACAGGTCCACGACAACCGGCACCTGTTCGCCGAGCAGGGCGCGCTGATGCCCGGCGTGCGCGACGTGCTGGATCGGCTGGGCGCCGATCCGGGCATCGTGCAGACGCTGGTCACCGGCAACGTGCCGCAGGTGGCGGCCGCGAAGGTGGCCGCGTTCGATCTGGCGGACGCGTTCGACGCGGAGGTCGGCGGTTACGGCACGGACGACAGCGTCCGGGCGACGCTGGTGCGCCGCAGCCTCGAACGTGCCGAGGCCAAGTACGACCAGACGTTCCAACCCGTCGTCATCGGCGACACCGTCCACGACGTGACCGCCGCGCTGGCCAACGACGCCATCGCCATCGGCGTGGCGACCGGCGCGACCAGCATGGCGGAGCTGGTGCTGGCCGGCGCGCACGCCGTGCTCCCGGACCTGTCCGATGTGGACGCTGTCGTGCGGGTCGTCACGAGTTAGGCGCCACTGGGTTCGGGACCGCGCCGCCGAACCGGCGGTCGCGGCTCGCGTACAGCTCGCAGGCGTACCAGAGGTGCCGCCGGTCGAAGTCCGGCCAGAGCGTGTCGAGGAAGACCAACTCCGCATACGCCGACTGCCACAGTAGGAAGTTGCTCGTGCGCTGCTCCCCGGACGGGCGCAGGAACAGGTCCACCTCCGGGACTTCCGGGTGGTACAGGTAGTGCGAGATCGTCTTCTCGTTGACCTTGCCGGCGCGCAGCTTCCCGGCGGCCACATCCCGCGCGATGGCGGCCGCCGCGTCGGCGATCTCGGCCTGGCCGCCGTAGTTGACGCAGAACTGCAGCGTGAGCGTGGAGTTCCCGCGGGACATCTCCTCGGCGGTCTGCAGCTCGGAGATGACACTCTTCCACAACCGGCCGGCACGCCCCGACCAGACCACCCGCACGCCCAGGTCGACCAGCTGGTCCCGGCGCCGCCGGATGACGTCGCGGTTGAAGCCCATGAGGAAGCGCACCTCCTCGGGCGAGCGCTTCCAGTTCTCGGTCGAGAACGCGTACGCCGACAGGTACGGGATGCCCAGCTCGATCGCGCCCTCGATGGTGTCGAACAGCGAATACTCGCCCTGCTCGTGTCCCTTGGTGCGGGACAGCCCGCGTTCCTTGGCCCACCGGCCGTTGCCGTCCATCACGATCGCAACGTGCCTCGGTAGGGCGTCGGTGGGCAACGTGGGCGGCTTGGCGCCGGAGATGTGCGGGGTGGGCGGGCGCGGCGTCACGAATTCTCCCGTCGGTCGACCAGGGGCAGCGAGCGCAGCGCCCGCTCCATGTGCCATTGCAGGTGGGCGGCCACCAGCCCGCTGCACTCGCGGCGCACCGGCGGCTCCGCCGCGTCGGCGACCAGCCAGTCGCCGACGGTCAGCGCGGTCATGAGGCCGAGCGTGGCCGGGGCCGGATGAGCCGCGCCTGGCGGCCGGCAATCCGGGCAGACCGCACCGCCGGCCGGCACCGAGAACGCCCCGTGCTGCCCCGGCGATCCGCACACGGCGCACTCGACCAGCGCCGGCGCCCAGCCGGCCACGGCCATGCCGCGCAGCAGATAGGCATCCAGCACCAGGCTGCCGGCGTGCTCGCCGGCCGCCAGCGCCTTGAGAGCGCCGAGCGTGAGCTGGAACAGCCGCAGCGACGGCTCGCGCTCGACCGGGGTGAGCCGCTCCGCGGTCTCGGCGATCGCGCTGGCGGCCGTGTAGCGGGGGTAGTCGTCGAGGAACGCCTTGCCGTAGAGCGCGACCGCCTCAACCTGGCTCACCGAGTGCAGCGAGCTGCCCACGCCCTCGGGCGAGCCGGCGAGCTGCAGGTCGATGTGTCCGAACGGCTCCAGCCGCGCGCCGAAACGGGACGTCGTGCGGCGTACGCCCCGGGCGACCGCCCGCAGACGGCCGTGCCGGCGGGTCAACAGCGTGATGATCCGGTCGCTCTCGCCGAGTTTCTGCACGCGCAGCACCACCGCGTCGTCGCGGTAGAGCTGGCGTCGGTATCCGGCGGGCACCCCGTCATTCTGCCCGGCCCGTACGACATTCCCCCACCGGTCAGGCTGCCCGCGCCACCACACGTCCCCGAGGCGATCTCAGGGTTTTCTCGGGGATGCCTGGGTGGGAGAACCGATGGCGGGGCCGCCGCGAGGGCCCCTAGCGTCTGGGGCATGACCCCGACACTGGTCCGGCGCGCCGGCGCCGTCACGCTCATCGCCGCAACGACGGCCGCGCTGGCCGGCTGCGCCGGGATCGGCGCACGGCTGACCTTCAACGACACCGAGAAGGCGCAGGTCACCGAGATCGCCATCGACGGCGGCAGCGGCGACGTCATCGTGACGACGTCGGCCGCCGCGACGACGTCCATCAAGCGAGTGATCGAGCACAGTACGGACCCGGGCCCGAGCTACCGGATGGTCGGGAGCGTGCTGCACATCGACACCCGCTGCGGCCACGACTGCAGCGTGTCGTACGAGATCCAGGCGCCCACCGGCGTCGCCGTCACCGGCGGGCTGACCTCCGGCGACCTGGGCCTGACCGGAATCGCGACGGCCGACGTCACGCTGAACTCCGGAGACATCACGGTCCGGGGCGCGACCGGCCCGGTGAAGGCCAGGTCCACGTCCGGAGACATCACGGTGATGGACAGCAAGGGCGCCGTGACGCTGCAGGCCACCTCCGGCGACGTGCGCGCGGTCAACATCGGCGGCGGCCCGGTCAGCGCCAAGACCACGTCCGGCGAGGTCGAGGTGAGGCTGACCGTACCGACCGGCGTCACCGCCCAGGCGACCAGCGGCGACGTGAACGTGACCGTGCCGCCGGGGGCGTACCAGGTGCACACCCGGACCGGGTCCGGCGACGCGAATGTCGCCGGAATCACCAACGACCCGAAGGCGAAGAACGTGCTCGACGTGCGCGCCGGCAGCGGCGACGTGACGGTAGCGGCGGCGGCATGACCGGTCGCCACGCGGCCGTGATCGCCACGACAGCGTGACCGTCGCCACGACGGCGTAACCGTCGCCACGGGAGATGATCGGGGCATGACCGAGTGCACCGAGCGCAGCGAGGGCCGCGAGGGCATGCCTAAGGAAGACACGGCATGACCGAGACGGCTTTCTTCCTGCGCCGCGGCGACGACACCTACGAGCCGACGCGGGCCACCGAGAGCCCGTGGGACACCCGGGCCCAGCACGGCGGTCCGCCGACCGCGCTGCTGGCGCATGTCATGGGTCCCGGCGGCGATTTGCGGCTGGCCCGGATCTCGGTCGACTTCCTCGGTCCGATCCCGCGGAGCGAGTTCCGGATCGAGGTGTCGCCGCTCAAGCCCGGCCGGCTGTCCTACCTGTCCGAGGCCAGGATGGTGGTCGACGGGAAGGTCGCCGTGACCGCCCGCGGCTGGCACATCGCGACCGGCCCGAAGCCACCGGTGGTCACCGAGCCCCGGATGCCGCCGCCGCTGCCGTCCGAAGCGGCCGAGCAGCGATCGTTCACCGGGCTGGACAGCTGGGGCTACGGCGAGGCCATCGAGTGGCGGTTCACTCGCGGCGGCTTCGACCGGACTGGCATCACCGAGGTGTGGACCCGGGTGCGGCTGCCGCTGCTGGACGGCGAGCAGATCACCGGGCAGGCTCGGGCGTTGCTGATCGCCGACTCGGCGAACGGTCTCTCCGCGGTCCTGCCGCTCGGGGACTGGCTGTCCATCCCGCCGACGATGACCACCACGCTGCTGCGCCCGGCCGACGGCGAGTGGGTCCACCTGGCCTGCCGCACCGAGCTCGCCGCCGACGGGATCGGCCTGGCCCACGGCGACCTCTACGACCCCAACGGCTTCCTGGGTCAGGTCGCCCAGCCGTTGGTAGTCAGGCAGCGGTAGTCGCCGGCGCCGGTTCGACACGGAAGTCCGCCGGGACGCGCGACCGCCGCGACAGCCACACGAACGGCAGCGCCAGCGCCGACACGGCGGCCGACAGCACGTACGACGTCGGGTAGCCCCAGAGGTCCGCGGCCCGGCCGAGCGCGGGTTGGACCACCACCCCGCCGGCGGACGACATCAGCGAGTCGAACGACAGGATCGTGGCCCGCTCCTGGGAGGGGATCATTCCGTTCAGATACGCCTGGCGCACCGGCGTTGCCGCCGCGAACAACAATCCCCAGGCGACGATCAGCGCCAGCACCGCCCAGAAGTTCGGGATCAGGCCGATGAGCAGCACCGCGACCGAGCCCAGCCCGAGCGTCGCCAGCAGCATGTCGGTACGCCGCCGGAACAGCGACCGGATCGCCGGCGTGACCAGGCCGCCGACGATCTGGGCGGCCGCCAGCAACGCCGCCGCGAGCCCTGCGACGCCGTACGCGGCCTGATCGCCCCAGAGGTTGAGCAGGTGCGGCTGCAGCGCGTAACCCACGTAGATCGCGACGCCGCCGGTGAACGGCGCCTCCAGCATCAGCCAGCGCACCGGGCGGACCTTGAGCCCGTACTCGACGGACTGGCCGGCGATCCGGCGGACCTCGGGGACCAGGGCGCCCCGCCGCGGGGTGAAGCCCAGGTCACGCATCATCATCGCGGCCAGCACGAACATGGCCACCAGGATCCCGGCCCGCAGCAGATAGGGCGCGCCCAGCCCGGCGAACTGGGCCAGATATCCGCCGCCGCCCGCGCCCAGCAGCATCCCGGCGCCCGTGAAGACCTGCCCCCGCGCGAACACCGCGTCGAGCGGACCCTGGTATCCGGTCGCATGCAGCGCGTCCACCAGCCACGCCTCGGTGGCGCCGGAGAAGAACGTGAAGCCCAGGCCGATGAGCACGGAGGAGATCGCCCACGCCCAGAACGGCCCGTGGACGTACCACAACAGCACGTACAGCACGGTCGTGGCCGCCAGCGTCACCGTGCCCAGCAGGTACGACAACCGGCGCCCCCACGAGTCGGCCACGATTCCGGTCGGAATCTCGAACAGCACCATCCCGGCGGTGAAGAACCCGTTGGCCGCGAACGCCTCGAAGTTGTTCAGCCCCGCGTCCAACAGGAAGATCGTGTTCACGCCCCAGATCAGGGACGCGGCCAGGGTGTTGCCGAACCCGAGGACGTAATACGTGCGCCGGATCTGCGCCGGGGTGGACGTCATGCGGACCATCCTTGCGCGCGGGTCAGACAAAAATCGCTAGAAACCGAGCTTGCGAAGCTGCTTCGGGTCCCGCTGCCACTCCTTGGCGACGCGCACGTGCAGGTCCAGATAGACGCGCCTGCCGAGCAGGTTCTCGATCTCCGCCCGCGCCCGCGTCCCCACGTCCTTGAGGCGCGAACCGCGGGCGCCGATGACGATGGACTTCTGGCTGTCCCGCTCCACGTAGACATCCGCGAAGATCCGGGTCAGCCCGCCCTCGTCGATCATCTCCTCCACCAGCACCGCGATCGAGTGCGGCAGCTCGTCGCGCACGCCCTCCAGCGCGGCCTCGCGGATCAGCTCGCCGATCAGCACCTGCTCCGGCTCCTCGGTCAGCACGTCGTCCGGGTACAGCTGCGGAGACTCCGGCAAGTACTTGATCATCACGTCGACCAGCGCGTCGACCTGATACCCGGACACCGCGCTGACCGGCACGATCTCCGCGAAGTCGTACAGCTCGCTCACGTCCAGCAGATGCTGCGCGAGCGTGGCCGGGTCGACCAGGTCGGCCTTCGTCACCACCGCGATCACGGTGGCCTTGAGCCGGGCCATCTCCGCCGCGATGAACCGGTCCCCGCGCCCGATCTTCTCGTCCGCCGGCAGGCAGACGCCGATGACGTCGACCTCGCTCCAGGCCTCCTTCACGAGGTCGTTCAGCCGCTCGCCCAGCAACGTCCGCGGCCGGTGCAGTCCCGGCGTGTCGACCAACACCAGCTGGGCCTTCGGCCGGTGCACGATCCCGCGGATGACGTGCCGCGTGGTCTGCGGCTTGCTGGACGTGATCGCGATCTTCTGCCCGATGATCGCGTTGATCAGGGTGGATTTGCCCGCGTTCGGCCGCCCCACGAAGCAGCCGAATCCGGCCCGGTAGGCGGCGTCGTCCGCCGCCGGCCGCGGCGCGGCCTTATGCCGGTGGGCCTTGCCCGTCGGGCCCGCACTCTTTACCCCATTTTTGCGAGTACGCGCGTCCCGCTCCCCACCCGCACCACCACCTCGATGGCTCCCCGGCGAGTCCGGTGCGCCGCCGCGCCGAGACGCCCCCCGGCCACTGCTGCCACCGGTCGCGCCCGCGCCGCGCCCATCGCGATCCCCGCTCCGCCCGGTGCGCTCGGTCATGAGATTGCCGCCTCGGGCATGCCCTCGCGGCCCTCGCTGCGCTCGGTCATGCCGTGACCGTGCCGAGGAGGGAGCCGTCCGGGGCGGCCACGTGGATCGGCGCCTCGGCGGACAGGTCGCGGACCGCCGCGTGGCCCGCGCCGTCGAGCGTCGACGCCTCGGTCACCACGGCCGCGGCCTCCAGCCGTACCGCACCGGCGGCCACTGCGGAAGCCACCGCCAGCTGCAGCGCGGTCACCGACAGGCTGGGCAGCACGACGGTCGCCGCCGCATAGGTGCGGCCGTCCTGGTCGCGTACCGATGCGCCCTCGATCGCGCCCACCCGGGCCCGGGCCCCGCGCGCGAGGGTGACCAGCTTCGCGTCCTCGGCGCTGAGCGTCCCGCCGGCGGCGGGAACGGTGGCGGAGTCGTCCGCGGCTCCGGTTGCGGCAGGGATCTGGTCAGGCATCGGCGGGCTGTCTTTCCTCGGCCTCGGAGGTGGATTCGGCTTCTTCGGCGGGCGGCTCGATCCGGCGGACCAGCACCGAGTCGATCCGGTTACGGCGGCCCGTGGTGCCCTCGGCGATCAGGTGCAGGCCACCGACGTCGACGCTCGCGCCCGGGATCGGCACCCGGCCCAGCGTCTGGGCCAGCAACCCGCCCACCGTCTCGACCTCGTCGGCGGGCAACTCCACACCGAAGATCTCACCCAGGTCCTCGATCGGCAGCCGCGCGGTCACCCGCACCGACCCGTCCTCGAGGTGCTCCACCGGCGGGCGCTCGACATCGTACTCATCGGTGATCTCGCCGACGATCTCCTCGAGGATGTCCTCGATGGTGACCAGGCCGGCGGTGCCGCCGTACTCGTCGACGACGATGACCAGGTGGGTGCGGGCCGCCTGCATCTCGGACAGCAGGTCGTCGACCGGCTTGGACTCCGGCACGAACGTGGCTGGCCGCATCACGTCGGCGGCCGCCTCGGCGGACGCGGCGGGGTCACCGGACCGGGTACGCCGCACCACGTCCTTGAGATAGAGCACGCCCAGCACGTCGTCGACGCTCTCGCCGATCACCGGGATGCGGGAGAAGCCGGAGCGCAGGAACAGGAACAGCGCCTGCTGCAGCGTCTTCGAGCTCTCGATCCACACCATCTCGGTGCGCGGCACCATGACCTCGCGCGCGATCGTGTCGCCGAGCGAGAACACCGAATGGATCATCTCGCGTTCGCCGTGCTCGACGACGCCGCGCTGCTCGGCCAGATCGACGAGTTCGCGGAGCTCCACCTGGCTGCCGAACGGGCCCTCCGGGAAGCCCTTGCCCGGCGTGACCGCGTTGCCGATGAGGATGAGAAGCGACGCGAGCGGGTTGAGCACCCGGCCGATCCAGCGCACCAGCGGCGCGGTTGCCTTCCCGACCGCGTACGCGTGCTGGCGCCCCAACGTGCGCGGCGCCACGCCGACCACCACGAAGCTGACCAGCGTCATGGCGCCCGCGGTCACGAGCGCGGCCCGCCAGCCGGCGCCGTACGTGTCCACGGCCACGAGCGCGACCAGCGTCGTCGCGGTGAGCTCGCAGAGTAGCCGCAGCAGGAGCAGCAGGTTGAGGTGGCGTACCACGTCGGAGGCGACCGCGGCGAGCGCCGCGGCGCCGCGCTGGCCCTCGCGGGCCATCTCGAGGGCCCGGGCCGGCGAGACCGTGGCCAGGGCGGCGTCGGTCATCGCCACCAGGCCGGCCAGCAGGACCAGGATCACCGCATAGATGAGCAGTTGCAGATCGGGCAGGCCGGCCGTGGGGGCCGTCGCGAGTAACAGGGACGGGTCCACGGGTCTCAGCCGGCCCGCCGCCCGGAACGCCAGCTCTGTAACAGCCGCGCCTGCAGCTCGAACATCTCGCGCTCCTCCTCGGGCTCCGCATGGTCGTACCCGAGCAGGTGCAGCGCGCCGTGCACGGTGAGCAGGTGCAGCTCGTCTGCGGCCGAGTGACCCGCGGCGGCGGCCTGCTTCGCCGCCACCTCCGGGGCCAGCACGATGTCGCCGAGCAGCGCCGGCTCCCCGGTGCCGGCCTCCCCGGGCCCGTGGTCGACGCTGCCCTCATCCATCGGGAACGCCAGGACGTCGGTGGGACCGTCGCTACCCATCCACCGGTGGTTGAGCTCGGTCATGTAGTCGGTGTCGACGAGCAGGATCGACAGCTCGGCGAGCGGGTTGACCCCCATCTCGTCAAGCGCGTGCCGGGCCACCGCGAGGATCGCGTCGGTGTCGACCTCGACCCCCGACTCGTTCGCGATCTCGATGGACATGTCGTGCGGAAACCCCCGGTGATCAGCGTCGTCGTCCGGCGCGGCCGCCACTGGCGGCTCGCCCGGGCACGGCGTGGACGGATTGTTGCTGCTGTTGGGCGTCGTAGCGCGCGTACGCGTCGACGATCTCGCCGACCAGCCGGTGCCGGACGACGTCGGAGCTGGTGAGCTCCGCGAAGTGGACGTCCTCGACATTGCTCAGGATGTCCCGCACGACCCGGAGGCCACTCGTGGTACCGCCGGGCAGGTCGACCTGGGTGACGTCGCCGGTCACCACGATCTTGGCGCCGAAGCCGAGCCGGGTCAGGAACATCTTCATCTGCTCGGGCGTGGTGTTCTGCGCCTCGTCGAGAAGAATGAACGCGTCGTTGAGCGTGTTGTGCGTCACGATCAGGTCGTCGGTGACGTACAGCGAGTCTTCCGCGGCGACCTGGATACAGACGGTCTCCGCCTCGCCCGCGGGTTCGATCCGGTCGATGAAGCGCATCGGGCGCCCTCCGCCGGTAGCGCCGTACACCGCACGCTTGCGGGTCAGCCGGAACGGCTCGAGGCCTTCGGGCAGGCGGATGTCGAGCACGTACGCGTCGTGGCGATACTCCACCGCGCGGCCGCGGGCCATGCCGGGCTTGCGCCCCTCCACCGGCCGGCAGCGCCAGTACGCGACCCCGCCGAGCGAGCGGACCAGGAAGACGATGTCGTCCCGGAGTCGCTCGGAGCAGGTCGTGTACTGGATGCGGCACGTCCGGGCGCGATGCACAACTGGGCCGCCGTCGCTGTCGAACAGCCCTTGAAGCAACGCAAGGCGAACCGCCGCGCTGTTCATCCGATAGCTCTCCGGCACGAACTTCGTCTGGGATCGCGTCCCGGCTAGTCCGAGTCGGCGAAGCGCGACGGTGACCGGGTTGGCGGTGATCACCCCACCACGTCCGCCGTTGACGTTGCGCAGCACGTAGTCGACCTCGTTCTTGCGAACAAGCTCGATGCCCGGTAGGGCGGCCTCGAGCGCGCCGGCCAGCTCAGCGTCCGCGGTGCAGAAAGCGGGGGTCGTCGTGGTGGTCAGGCAGCCGTCGCCGAGAAGGAGTCCGAGCGCGTAGGGATCGATCGGGACATCCTGCGCGGGGAACTCGACCGACTCCACCAGTGGCAGCTCGAAACGGTGCACATGGCCGCGGCGCAGGCGTCCGATCATGTCCTGTGTTTCCACGACCCGCGACGGACGACCGTGGCTCCGATCGTCGGGGGTCCGGACGGTCCAGAGGTGCTCTCCGCAGGCCAGTGTCGAGGCGCCGTCCTGGGTGATCACTCGATAGATCGCCTTACGGCCCTGCGGGTAGACGCCGAGCACCGGCGTGGGCAGGCCGTTCGACCCGACCACGAGGTCGCCGGGGGTCAGTTCGCCGATCTGCCGCCACCCGTCCGGGGTCAGCACCTTCGCCGACAACGGTTGCGCACGACCCCGCATGTAGGCCAGCGGCGCAACTTCGATCGTCCCGGCCTGCATGAGCCGCGGGATCGAGTCGGGGTCGAGCATGTCGTGCAGCGCGTCGTAGAGCGGCCGCAGGTACGGGTCGATCTTCTCGTTCAGCGTGCCGGGCAGGAATCCGAGCCGTTCGCCGGCCTCGACGGCGGGCCGGGTCAGGATGATCCGGTTGACCTGCTTGGCCTGCAGCGCCTGCACGGCCTTGGCCATCGCCAGGTACGTCTTGCCGGTACCGGCCGGCCCGATGCCGAACACGATCGTGTTCTCGTCGATCGCGTCGACGTAACGCTTCTGGCCGAGCGTCTTGGGGCGGATGGTGCGGCCGCGCCGGGAGAGGATGTTGAGCGTCAGCACCTCGGCCGGTCGTTCCGTGGTGTTCTGCTGGAGCATCGCGACGGTCCGCCGGACCGCGTCCACGGTCAGCGTCTCGCCCCTCTCGATCAACTCGATGAGTTCGGAGAAGAGGCGCTCGGCGAGCGCGTTGTCCGCGGGGGAACCGGTGATGGTGATCTCGTTGCCGCGCACGTGCACGTCGCTGACGAGGGTTCGCTCGATGAGGCGCAGGATCTCGTCCTTGGCACCCAGCAGATTCACCATGATCTTGGGATCGGATACCGAGATCCTGGTCTGAGCCTGAGCTGCGCCGGACGCGGGCTGATCTTCCGCGTGTTGGGTGCTGGTCATAAGGCGGCCAATGAGGCCTCCGCCACCTGCTCTCTCTGTCTCTGCCGCCCATGTAAGCGGCGCCTCTGCTGCCGTAGGAGCGGCGCGCATCACGACCATGCCATCGTATCGGTTCGGGGCTCACGCCGCCGATCCCATTATCCCCGGTCGGGCCCGCTCAACCCTCGGACGCGGGCACCCCGTCGAAGGCCTCCTGCGCCCGGGTGAAACGGTACGTCGCCCAGTGCATCCGGACCACTACGCCGCGTTCGTCCCGGGTCAGCCGGAGCCGCTCCCCCGCTTCCCGCCCGGAGACCGTGCGCAGCACGTCCGGCTGGTCGGGCAGCGGCCGGAACACCGCCGGCGGCCGGTCCGCTGGGGCGTCCACGCCACGCGCCTGGAGCGTGCCGTCGTGCCAGGAGAACACGAACGGCATGCCCTCGCTCCACCACTGGCCCAGGATCGAGCGGTACTCGGCGGGCGCGGGCGCGGCCGGCGCCCATGGCTTGATGTCGGCCGGGTCCAGTTCGACCGCCAGCCGCAGCAGCTCGTGTACCAACTCGTTGATCTCCACGGCGGTGCCCGAGGAGCCCAGGACGGCGCAGCTCAGCGCGCCCGGGTTGCCCTCGCCGCCGCGGCGGCCGTACGCGCCCGCGAGGAAGCCCGGCATCGCGCCGTCGTGCCCGACGTGCACCACCCGCTTGCCCTCGGGTTGCAGGATCAGGCCCAGCCCGAAGCCGGCCGCCCACAGCTGTTCGTCCGTGGTGGTCAACGGCCAGCGCATCTCGTCGACCGTGGCGGCCGCGAGCACCGTGCCGCCGGGGTCGATGATCTCGGGACTGGCCAGGAACGCCGCCCAGCGGGCCAGGTCACCGGCCGTGCTCCACAGCTGGGCCGCCGCCGACGCGCCGCCCATGTCGAGCTGCGGTTCCGGCCGGGCGGCATCCGAGTACCTGTCCACCAGGTAGCCGACCACGGACTGCGGGGTGGGTGCGGCCGTGGTCGCGTACAGGCCCAGCGGTTCGGTGATCCGTTCCCGGACCAGGTCGGACCAGGTGCCGCCGCGGAGCCGGGCGACGAGTTCGCCGAGCACGGCCATGCCCAGGTTCGAGTAATGGAACCGTCGGTTGTTCGGCAGCACCCGCTCGACGCGTTCGAGGTCGGCGAGCATGGTCTCGGCATCCGGCGAGATCAGCGTGTCCCACACGTCTCCGTGCGGCTCGCGCTGGAAGCCGGCCGTGTGCGACAGCAGGCGCCGGATGGTCGCGTCGCCGTGCGCGGGCACCTCGAGGTGCTTGGCGATCGGATCGTCGAGGTCGAGCAGGCCCTCGTCGCGCGCCTGCATGACCAGCACGGCCGTGAAGGTCTTGGTCACGGAACCGATCCGGAACCGGCTGTCCGGGTCCAGTGGGTGCTCAGGGTTGCCGGAGTCGCCGACGGTGAACGTCCACGGGCCGCGGTCGGCGCGGTGCAGCGCCACGGAGATGGCCGGAACCCGCGCCTGCGCCTGCACCTTCTGGACCGCGCGCTGGTAGCGGGCGACGGAGGCGGTCATGGCAGCGTGACCATCGGCCCGAGCGGGGCGCCGCCGAGCACGTGTGCGTGGGCGTGGAGGACCTCCTGGCCCGCGTACCCCCCGTTGTTGAAGAGCAACCGGAATCCGTCGGCGAGCAGCCCCTCGGCTTCGGCCACCGCGGCCGCCGCGGCCAGGACGTCGGCCGCGACCTTCGGGTCGGCGTGCGCCAGCGCGACGACGTCCGTGTGGTGATCCTTCGGGATCACCAGCACGTGCACGGGCGCCTTCGGTGCGATGTCGCGGAACGCCAGCGTGGTGTCGGTCTCGTGCACGACGGTGGCGGGGATCTCGCCGGCGGCGATCCGGCAGAACAGGCAGTCGTTGTCCACGGAGGAGATCCTAGGCTGACCCCATGACACAACGGGCGATCCTGGTGACCGGTTCGTCACGCGGCCTGGGACGGGCGATCGCCACCCGGTTCGCCGCGGCCGGTGACCGGGTCGCCGTCCATCACCGCGACTCGCGGCCGCTGGCCGAGCAGCTCGCGGCGGGCCTGCCCGGCGCGGGGCACGTGGTAGTCCAGGCCGACATGGCCGACCCCGAGGCGGTACGCGCCATGGTCGACGAGGCCGTGGCCGGCCTGGGCGGGCTGGACGTGCTGGTCAACAACGCCGGCGTCTACGCCGGGGTGAACCGCCCGCACCCGGTCTTCGACACGTCGTTCGACCAGTGGCAGCTGATGTGGCGGCACACCTTCGACGTGAACCTGTTCGGCGCGGCCCACGCGGCGTGGGCCGCCGCCCAGCACATGCGCTACGGCGGGGGCCGGATCATCAACGTGTCGTCGCGCGGCGCCTTCCGCGGCGAGCCGGAGCAGCCCGCGTACGCCGCCAGCAAGGCCGCGCTCAACGCCATGGGCCAGTCCCTCGCGGTGGCGCTGGCCCCGTACGGCATTGCGGTCGCTGCGGTGGCGCCCGGCTTCATCGAGACCGACATGACGAACGAACACCTCAAGGCCGAACGCGGCGAGGCGATCCGCGCCCAGAGCCCGTTCCATCGGGTCGCGAAGCCGGAGGAGATCGCGAGCGCGGTGTACTGGCTGGCCTCGCCGGAGGCCGAGTGGGCCAGCGGCACGATCATCGACCTGAACGGCGCCTCCTACCTGCGCACATGACCGGCCGAACCGATGGGAGCGCGTCGCATGGTCGATTACGACGGGTTGATCGAGCCACTGCTGGACAAGCTCGACCTCGAGGAGAAGGTGTCGCTGCTGACCGGGCAGGACTTCTGGTCGCTGCCCGCGCTCCCGCGGATCGGGCTGCGTTCGCTGGTCATGTCCGACGGGCCGATCGGGGTCCGCGGCACCGGCTGGGCGCCCGGGGACGCGTCGATCGCGCTGCCCAGCCCGACCGCGCTGGCCGCCACGTGGGATCCGGCAATCGCCGCGATGGCCGGCCGGATCCTCGGCCAGGAGGCGCGCCGCAAGGGCGTGCACGTGCTGCTCGGGCCGACGGTCAACCTGCAGCGCACGCCGCTCGGCGGCCGGCACTTCGAGTGCTACTCCGAGGATCCGCTGCTCAGCGGCGAGATCGCCGCCGGGTTCGTGGCGGGCGTACAGGAGCACGGCGTGGCCACGACCGTCAAGCATCTGGTGGGCAACGACTTCGAGACGGACCGGATGACCGTCGACGTACACATCCCGGAGCGGGCGCTGCGCGAGCTCTACCTTGCGCCGTTCGAGCGGGTCGTCGGCGCGGGCGGCTGGGGCGTGATGTCCGCGTACAACGGGGTGAACGGCCTGCCCATGGCGTCGAACGGGCCGTTGCAGACCGGCGTGCTCAAGGACGAGTGGGGCTTCGACGGGGTCGTGGTGTCGGACTGGCGGGCGGCACGATCCACGGTCGGCGCGGCGCTCGGCGGGCTGGACATCGCGATGCCGGCGCTGGAGAACCCCTGGGGTCCGGCGCTGGTCGCGGCGGTCCGGGCGGGCCGGGTGCCGGAGGAGATCGTCGACGACAAGGTACGCCGGGTACTGCGGCTCGCGGCCCGGGTCGGGATACTCGACGGCGCGCCTGCGGTCACTGCCACGCCGCCGCACCTGGACGGGGTGGCCGTCGCCCACGAGATCGCGGTGCGGTCCTTCGTGCTGGCACGCAACCGCGGGTACGCGCTGCCGCTCGAGGCGGCCGGGCTCACCCGGGTCGCCGTGATCGGCGCGCTGGCCGAGGACGCTCGCATCCTCGGGGGCGGGAGCGCCCAGGTCACGCCGCCACACGCCGTCTCGCCGCTGGAAGGGCTGGCACGCGTCCTGTCAGGGGTGGACGTCGCGTACGCGGTCGGCGCCGATCCCCGGCCGTTCCTGCCGGTCGCGCGGGGTCCGGAGTGGACCGGCATGACCGTGACGCTCACCGGGCCGACGGCGGTGGAGTTCGGTGTCGAGTCGGCGGCCGTGCGCTGGATCGGCGAGTTGTTCGGCGCGCTCGCCCCCGAGGCGGTGACCGGGCTGGAGCTGCGCGCCACGTTCACCCCCGACCTGGGCGGCGAGCACACGTTCGCGGTGTCCGGCTTCGGCGCGTTCGATCTCACGGTGGGCGGCGCGCGGCTCTACGTCGGCGCGCTGCATCCCGAGGACACGGGACGCGCCGAGCTGCTGCTCGCGCCGCGCGAACACCGCGCGGCGGTTTCGCTGGCTGCCGGCGTACCGGTGCAGGTGGTCCTGAAGCAAACGATCAAGCCCGGCCTGGCGCACACGGTCTCCGCGACGCTGGGTCATCGCCCGCCGGGGCCGGACGCCGATGGCATGATCGCGGAGGCCGCCGAGCTCGCGTCCGAGTGCGACGTCGCGGTCGTCGTGGTCGGGACGACCGAGCAGGTCGAATCCGAAGGCTTCGATCGCACCTCACTCTCGCTGCCGGGCCGGCAGGACGAGCTGGTGGTACGGGTGGCAGCCGCGAACCCGCGCACCGTCGTCGTGGTGAACGCCGGCTCGCCCGTGCTCCTGCCGTGGGCCGACGACGTGGCGGCCGTGCTGCTCACCTGGTTCCCCGGCCAGGAAGGCGGCACGGCGCTGGCCGACGTGCTGCTCGGCGTGGCAGAGCCGGGCGGACGCCTGCCCACGACCTGGCCCCGCCGCGAGCAGGACTGCCCGGTCCTCGACGTCATACCGCGCGACGGCGTGGTGTCCTACGACGAGGGCGTCTTCATGGGTTACCGCGGCTGGCGCGTCCCGCCGCTGTTCGCGTTCGGACACGGCCTCGGCTACACCACATGGCAGTACGAGACGCTCGCGGTATCGGCCACCGAGGCCGTGGTGACGCTCACGAACACCGGGGCGCGGTCCGGCCGCGAGGTGGTGCAGCTGTACGTCGGGCCGACCGGCGAGGAGCCGTTCGGTGCGGGTCCCGCGGGGGTGGCGCCGGAGCGGCCGGAACGGTGGCTGGCCGGTTTCGCAAACGTCGAGGCCCACCCGGACGAGACCGTGACGGTACGGATCCGGCTGCCCGAACGCACGTTCCAGATCTGGGACGACGGTTGGCACACGGTTCCCGGCACGTACGCCATCACCGCCGCGCACGCCCTCGACGACCCCCGGCTCGTGGCCCGCCTGACCATTTAGGCTGCTGACGTGCTGCTTCGCGAGGAGGCGCTGAACCGGATCCGATCCGGCCGGGTGTCGGTCGTGTTCCGGCGGTGGCGGTACGCCCGCGTACGGGCCGGCACCAAGCTGCGCACCATGATCGGGCTGATCGAGATCCGCTCGGTCGCCGAAGTGCCGTCCGTGGACGAGACGGACGCCCGGCTCGCGGGCTACGACACCGCCGCCGCGTTGCGCGCCGACATCCCCGGCGACGCCGCGTACCCGCTGTTCCGGATGGAGGTCGGCTATGCCGGGCCGGATCCGCGGATCGCGTTGCGGCAGAGCCTGCCGTCGCGCGACGAGCTGGCGGGTCTGATCACGCGGCTGGACAAGATGGACGGCAGCAGTCGCCGCGGTCCATGGACGCGCACGATCATGGCCCTGATCGCGGAACGGCCGGCGACCCGCGCCGGCGACCTGTTCGCCTCCGCCGGTTATCCCGACCTGCGAACCTTCAAGCGAGACGTCCGCCGGCTGAAGGAGCTCGGCCTCACCGAGAGCCTGGATGTGGGTTACCGGCTCTCGCCCCGCGGCGCCGCGGTCCTGAGCGCGGGGTAGGGCCATCGTGGCGGCGCGGCGGGGCCCGTTGATCTTGGCGTTGTCGCTCGCGACGGCCATGGGTGGGTGCGGCGCCGAGGCGACCCCACCGGCCGGTCCTGCGGGCACCGTGCACGGCACGATCGTGCTGACCGGTGGCCCGTCCGGAGCCTCACCAGCGCCGGCCGCCGGCACGGTAGTCGTGACCCGCGACGGCGATGAGGTCACGCGGCAGCGGGTGGCCGTGGGCCAGGAGTTCACGTTCGCGCTGGTGCCGGGCCGTTACCGGCTGACCGCGACAGGCATGGACGGCGCCTGCGAGCCGGTACGCGTCACCGTCGCCGCCGGCACCGACCACACCGTCTCCGTGACCTGCCAGCGCACATAGCGGCCGGACTCCCGCCCTGCGGCGCAGTCCTTTCGGTGGTCGCCCTCGGCGGCGGCGCCCCCCTTTCAGCCGTCGCCCTCGGCGGCGCGCACTCCTCGGGTCGTCACCCTCGACGGCGGCGCACTCCTTCGGTCGGCGCCCTCGGCGGCGGCTTACCAGCGGCCCAGGCGGGCGGAGAGCACGGACAGCGCCGCCATCCCCGCGGTGGAGGTGCGTAGGACCGCATCGCCCAGCCGCACCACCGACGCGCCCGCCGCGGTGAACGTGTCCAGCTCCGCGTCGCTGATGCCGCCCTCGGGGCCAATGACCAGCACGATATCGCCAGTGCGCGGCAGCTCGACGGCGGTAAGCCGCTCGGTTGCCTCCTCGTGCAGGACGAACGCCGCCGCGGCGTCGTGCAGGCGGGCCGCGACCTGCTTGGTCGAGCAGTCCGGGTCGCCGGCCACGAGCGGCAGCCACGGGCGGCGGGCCTGCTTGGCGGCCTCGCGGGCGGTAGCCGCCCACTTGTCGCGAGACTTCGCGCCCCGTTGGCCGCGCCACTGCGCCACGGATCGGGACGCCGCCCAGGGCACGATCTCGTCCACGCCGATCTCGGTCATCGCCTGCACGGCCAGCTCTCCCCGATCCCCCTTGGCGATGCCCTGCACCACGACGAGCCGCGGGTCGGGCGGGTCGGCGTGGTCGCGTGCGGTGATGGTCACGTCCACGGTCCCGCGCCCGACCCCGATCACGGACGCGGTGGCCGTGCCGCCCCGGCCGTCGGCGAGTGTCAGCCGCTCCCCGACGCGCAGCCGCTGCACGGTGGCGGCGTGGTGCCCCTCGGCCCCGGCCAGCGTGAACGACGCTCCGGTGGGCAGGGCGTCAACCAGAAAGAAGGGCGCGGACACGTCCGAACGCTACCCAACCACGACGTGGTCTTCTGTGGCCCCCAGCGGGGCGACAGGAGACCACGCAACGCCCATCGCCGACCGTCCACCAAGATCTTGGAAACCGGTGGTCGCCAGGACACCGCCAATCTTCCCGACATCAGGGAACGCGGGCCCATCGGCGAGGCCTGTGCGAGGAGGTGTTGCCGACCGCGCGCAGCCGCCAATGAACGGGACCCAAGGGGGCGCGATCTTTGCGGTTGTGGGTCGCACGGCCCTGGCAGGGCGCGGGCATCCGGCCACGAGCCGCCAGGCGAGTGGATGCCCGCGCCCGGTCTCCGCGGGAGCGGCGGTCGCGCACCCGGCGGACCTGGGACAAAGACGGACGGACCAAATACGAAGAGGGACGGAGCAGGGACAAAAAGAACTAATGGCCGTTGAAGGCGTCGCGCATCCGGGAGAAGAAGCCGCCCTGCTTGCTCAGCTCCGCGACGTCCTCGCCGCGGGTCTTGGCGAAGTCGCGCAGCATGCGCTCCTGGTCGGCGGTCAGCTTGGTGGGCGTGCGGACGTCCAGGTGCACGAAGAGGTCGCCGCGGCCCTGGCCGCGCAAGTGCGGTACGCCCTTGCCGCGGATCCGGAGCGTCGAGGCCGGTTGGGTGCCCGACTTGACCTCGATGGTCTCCTCGCTGTCCAGCGTCTTGATGGTGAGCCGGGTGCCGAGCGCGGCCGCCGTCATCGGGAGTGTGACACGGCAGTGCAGGTCGTCGCCCTTGCGGGAGTAGACGTCGTGCGGCCGCTCGTGGATCTCCACGTAAAGGTCGCCGGCGGTGCCGCCGCCGGGGCCGACCTCGCCCTGCTGGGCCAGGCGGATGCGCATGCCGTCCTCGACGCCGGCCGGGATCTTCACGGTCAGCGAGCGGCGGGTACGGATGCGGCCGTCGCCGCCGCACGTCGGGCAGGGGTGCGGGATGACCGTGCCATGGCCCTGGCACACCTGGCACGGGCGCGACGATACGACCTGGCCGAGGAACGTGCGTTGCACCGACTGGACCTCGCCGCGCCCGCCGCAGGTCTCGCAGGTGGCGAGGTGGGTGCCGGGCGCGGTGCCGGCGCCGGCGCACTGGGTGCACAGCACGGCGGTGTCGACGGTGATCGGCGCCTCGACGCCGAACGCAGTCTCCACCAGGTCGAGCTCGAGGCGCAGAATCGCGTCGGCGCCGGGCCGGGTGCGGGGGCGCGGGCCCCGGGAGCCGCCGCCGGCCGCGGTGCCGAAGAACGCGTCCATGATGTCCTGGAAGCCGACAAACGGCCCGGCGGCACCCGGTCCGCCCGGGCCGCCACCGCCGCCGGGCGCGAGCGGGTCGCCGCCCAGGTCGACGATCTGCCGCTTCTGGTCGTCGGAGAGGACCTCGTACGCGGCGTTGATGTCCTTGAACTTCTCGTGCGCTTCCGGATCCGGATTGACGTCTGGGTGGTACTGCCGAGCCAGCTTGCGGTAGGCGCGCTTGATCTCGTCGTCGGTGGCTTTCCGGCTGATGCCGAGAATTCCGTAATAGTCCTTGGCCACTGGGTTTCGAGTCCTCATGTCTGCCACGCCCGGTCGGGCCGTCGTCGCGGTTCCGTCAGTTCTGTGCCAGCAGGTCGCCAACGTAGCGTGCCACTGCACGCACAGTGGCGATGGTGCCGGGGTAGTCCATGCGGGTGGGCCCAAGCACGCCGAGCCCACCAACGATTGTGGTGCCCGGTCCGTAACCGGTGCTCACGACTGATGTGGACCGCAGATTGTCGATCTCGTTCTCGTCGCCGATGCGGACCCGGGTGGCGCTGGACTCTACCTCGCCGATGAGCTTGAGGAGGATGACCTCCTCTTCGAGGGCCTCGAGGACCGGCCTCAGCGTGCCCTGGAAGTCGAGGAAGCTGCCGCGGGTCAGGTTGGCCGTGCCGGCCAAGGCGAGCCGCTCCTCGCTGCGCTCGACGAGCGTCTCGAGCAGCACCGACGCGAGGCACGCCATCATGCTGCGCCGACCCGGGGCGCTTTCTTCGACCAGCGCCTGCACCAGCGGCGGCGTGTCGGCGAGCTTTTCACCTGCGAGCTTCTCGTTGACCTTGCGCCGCAGCTCCGTGACGTCGCCCGGCGGGACCGGCGTGGGCAGCTCCACCAGCCGCTGCTCGACGCGGCCCGTGTCGGCGATCATCACGAGCATGATCCGGGTGGTGGAGATCGGCACCAGTTCCAGGTGGCGGACCGCGGACCGGGCGAGGCTGGGGTACTGCACCACGGCGACGTGGCGGGTGAGCTGGGCGAGCAGGCGCACGGTGCGGTGGACCACGTCGTCCAGGTCGACCGCGCCTACGAGGAACCGCTCGATGGCCCGGCGCTCGGCCGGGCTGAGTGGCTTGACCCGGGACAGCCGGTCGACGAACAGCCGGTAGCCGGCGTCGGTGGGCACGCGCCCCGCGCTGGTGTGCGGCTGCCGGATGTAGCCCTCGTCCTCCAGCACGGCCATGTCGTTACGCACCGTGGCCGGGGAGACGCCGAGCTGGTGGCGCTCGACCAGAGCCTTGCTGCCGACCGGCTCCTGGGTCGCCACGTAGTCCTCCACGATGGCGCGGAGCACCTCGAGCTTGCGGTCATCGAGACTCATGACCCCTCCCTCGCTGCTTGGCACTCTGCTCTGGCGAGTGCCAGTCTACGTCGCGCCCGCGCGCGACGCGATGATCAGCCGCACGTGCTCCGGCCGACGTGGCCCTTGCCTCTATTCTCCGACGCCGATCCGCATGTTGCTCTCGCTCACCTTGAGCTGCGGTCCTACGGTGTGCGCATGACAGAGCCGCCGCGCCCGCCCGATGAAGGTAACCCTTCGGACCCCACCGCGCCGATCAACCCATATTCGGGCAATGACCCGACCTCCGGATCGACCCCGCCGCCACCGGCGTACGGATCGCCGCAGCCGCCGACCTTCGGCACGCCACCACCCCCGCCGCCGCCCACGTCCGGCGCCGGCGGGTACGGTCCCCCGCCCACGTCGGGCCCCGGGGCCTACGGTCCCCCGCCCGGGGCTCCACCCTACGGCTACGGCATGCCGGCCGGCGGTCCGGGGCCGGTCGGCTTTGCCAACAACGACGAGAAGACCTGGGCGCTCATCGCGCACTTCGGTGGCATCGTGGTCGGCTTCATCGCCCCACTCGTGGCGTTGCTGGCCAAGGGCAACGAGTCGCCGACCGTGCGGGCGCACGCCGTCGAGGCGCTGAACTTCCAGATCACCTGGGGCATCGCGACGATCATCGCGAGCATCCTGGCGATCTGCACGTTCGGCCTCCTGTTCTTCCTGCCGATCATCACCTGGGTGGTGGTGATCGTGTTCTCGATCATCGGCGGCATGAAGGCGAATGAGGGTGTGCTCTACCACTACCCGATGACCTGGCGGCTCGTGAAATAGCTCGCGGTGGGCGGGCCGGCGGCCCGGTCCGCCTACGGCAGCAGGTCGCGCACGACCGCGTCCGCCAGCAGGCGTCCACGCAGCGTCAGGACAGCCCTGCCCTGTACGTACGCGGCCCGTTCCAGCAGCCCCTCCCCCAGCGCCCGCGCTGCACCGGCCAGCCCGGTCGCGTCGAGCCCGGCCAGCGGCAGCCCGTCGGCCAGCCGCACCCGGAGCATGACGTCCTCGACGTGCCGGTCCTCGGCGGTCAGCAGTTCGCGCCCCTGTCCGGGGGAGACGCCGTCGGCCAACCTCTTGGCGTACGCCGAAGGGTGTTTGACGTTCCACCACCGCACGCCGCCGACGTGGCTGTGCGAACCCGGGCCGAGGCCCCACCAGTCGCCGCCCGTCCAGTAGAGCATGTTGTGCCGGCAGCGCCCGTCCGGCGCGGTCGCCCAGTTGGACACCTCGTACCAGGAGAAACCGGCCGCGCCGAGTGCGGCGTCCGCGGCCAGGTAGCGGTCCGCGGCCACGTCGTCGTCGGGGTACGGGAGTTCGCCCCGCCGCATCCTCGCGGCCATCCGGGTGCCCTCCTCCACGATCAGCGAGTACGCGCTGACGTGGTCGACGCCGGCGTCGATGGCCACCGCGAGCGAGGTGGCGAAGTCCTCCGCGGTCTCGCCGGGGGTGCCGTAGATCAGATCCAGGTTGACGTGGTCGAACCCCGCCTCGCGCGCCTCGACCGCGGCCTGCGGCGCCCGGCCGGCGGTGTGCTGCCGGTCGAGGATCGCGAGGACGCTCGGCGCCGCCGACTGCATGCCCAGCGAGATGCGGGTAAAGCCGGCCTCGCGCAACGCCCGCAACGAGCGCGGCGTCACGGATTCGGGGTTGGCCTCGGTGGTGATCTCGGCGCCGGCGGCGAGGCCCCAGGTGGCGTCGATGCCGTCCAGGATGCGGCCGAGGTCGCTGGGGTCGAGCAGTGTGGGCGTGCCGCCACCGACGAAGACGGTGTCGACGCGTTCCGGGCTCAGCACCCCGGACGCCAGCTTCAGCTCGGCGAGGACCGCGTCCACGTAGCCGTCCTGGCCGGCCTCGCTCGCGGTGTAGGTGTTGAAGTCGCAGTACCCGCAGCGGCTGGCGCAGAACGGGATATGGACGTACACCCCATATCCGGCACGGCCGGCGACCGCCAGGGCGTGGTCGGGCAGTGAGCCGTCGGTGGGGACGGGCTGACCTTCGGGGAGCGCGCCGGGCATCATCCAAGTGTGCACGGCCGCCGCCCAGTGACCGCGCTCGCGGGCGCTCGTTGATTAGGCTTGTTGCCTGCCGGAGGGAGGGTGTGCGTGCGCAGGAAGCCGGTCGTCGTCGCCGCGGTGCTCGCCCTCGCCGGCGCGCTCGGCGTCTTCGCCGTCGTCCGGTCCCTGCACGGGAAGTTGCCGCAGATCGGGCCGGAATGCACGGTGCGCGCGGACGGCGAGGTGGCGCTCGACTCCGTGCAGATGGCGAACGCCGCGACCATCACCGCGGTCGGCGTGCGCCGCAAGATACCCGAGCGCGCGATCGTGATCGCCCTGGCCACCGCGCTGCAGGAGTCCAAGCTGGAGAACCTCGAGGACGGCGACCGCGACTCGCTCGGCCTGTTCCAGCAGCGGCCCAGCCAGGGCTGGGGTACGCCGGAGAAGATCCAGGATCCCCGGTACGCGGCCGACAAGTTCTACTCCGCCCTCATCCGGGTGAAGGGCTGGAAGGACATGCGGATCACCGACGCCGCGCAGAGAGTGCAGCGGTCCGCGTACCCGAACGCGTACGAGAAATGGGCCGACGAGTCCGCGATCCTGGCCAAGGCCCTGACCGGGCGCGCCACCGGCGCCGTGGCGTGCACCGTGACCGGCGAGCCGGCGCTGCGCGGCGCCGCCGCGGCGACCGCGTTGCTGAACGGCCTGCGCCTGGACTGGGGCAAGGGCCTCCCGCGTACGGCCGAACAGGCCTCCGGCCTCACCGTGCAGGTCACCGACGCCAGCTCGGGCTGGCGGTACGCGCACTGGCTCGTCTCGCATGCCCGTACCACCGGACTCGAACGGGTACGTTTCGCGGACCTCGAGTGGCACGCGCCGACCGGCGAGTGGCAGGCGGTAACCGGCGACGCCGGCGCCGACCAGCGTCAGGTCGTCGCTGAGGTGTTCAGTTGACGGCTGGCTGTGGTAGAGCCGGACAGGCAATAGCTCTGCGTATAACGCCTGATGGACAGACAGCCACCGCACTGGTACTAGTTAGGCGTGCTGAGGGCCGTCGAGTGGATCCTGCTGGGAGCCGCTGGCATCACCGCCATCATCGTGGGGGTGCGTTGGCACCGGCCTGGGTTGCCGACCGCGCCGGTGCCGGCCCGCCCCATGCCGTGGCGGGCCCGTTGGGTCGCGCTACTGGGCGTATCCGTCGCGACCCCGCCCCTGGTCCTGCTGATCGAGGCGTTGTCCGGCGCGGTCACCGATGGCTTGGTGATCGCCATAGCCGGCGGTCTCACTCTGATGCTGGCGATCACCAGGCTCGCCGATTCCGTCGGGCAGAACAGCCAGGCGCTGCTACGGGAACGAGGATTGCGGGAGGCCAGCGCGGCGCTCGTCGCCGCCGCCGACCTACCGGCTGTGGATGAAGCCGTACGCCGCGCGGTGGCCCAGCTCATGCCGCCCGAGGCGGTCCGGCGCACCGTCTTCGCCACCGACGACCGGCAACTCAAGCTCGAGGCCTTGCCGGCGGCCGAGCCCGGCACCCATCCGCGCAGCTGGTGGGTCCGGCAGAGCCAGCCGGATGGCACCGGCGAGGCCACGCTCGTCTGCCCACTGTGGCTCGAGCCGCTCGCGGTGGCCCGGCCCAGCGGCGGCGCACTCGTGCTGGTCGGCCGCCGCGACATCCTCGCCGCCACCCGCGACACGCTCGAGGTGCTGGCCGGGCAGGCCGCGCTCGCGCTCGACCGGATCTCGCTGGTCGAGGCCGTTGGCCGGCGCGACAGCGACCTCTACCTGCGCGCGGTGATCCGCAACACCGCCGACACCATGCTGGTCATCGACGAGGACCAGCGGATCAGGTACGCGAGCCCCGCGCTGACCGAGCTCATCGGCACCGAAATACCGCCGCTGGCCACGCTCGACGATCTGGTGCATCCCGACGACCGCTCGCAGATCCGCTCGGCCCTGCAGAGCGAGGGCGACGGGGTGGTCTACTGCGCCTTGCAGCGGCCGGACGAGAGCCAAGTGCTGGTCGAGGCCACCTACCGGGACCTGCGCGAGGACCGCCTAGTGCAGGGCTTCGTGGTGTCGATCCGCAAGGCGGCCGGCCGCGATCCGTTGCCGGCCGTCGAGCACCTGGACGAGCTACCGGCCTGGATCAACCGGCGCAGCGCCCAGCACAAGTTCCGCTTCTGAGCTGGGCTGAGCTGGCTGGCCTCGCTTCGCTCGGCGGGGATTGCGCCCCCTTGACGTCGTTGTCGAGAACACCGAAAAGGACCACGGCTTCGCCTCGGCCTGTTCGGCGCCCTCGACAACGACGGGCGCAATCCCGACTTTCCTTGTGCTGGCAACGAGCGCCGGACCCGTGGGCCCGGCGCTCCGGGGCAGTGGTACCGCTGGTGTGACTCCTCTGGTTACCGGGTCACGCCGCGGCGGCCGCCAATGCCGGCCACCAGGGCGACACCGATCGCCGCGAGCGCGACCTGGAACAGCAGCTCGATCCAGTCGACACCCTTGGTGTCGCCGACGCCGATCGCGTTGGCGATCACCGTGCCGAGCAGCGCGGCGACAACGCCGATCACCATCGTCAGCCAGATCGGGATGTTCTGCTTGCCGGGTACGACCAGGCGGCCCAGCGCGCCGATGATCAGACCGATGATGAGTGCGGTGATGATGCCGGTGATGGTCATGGACATCCTCCTCGGGTGGATCATTCGTTGCGTCCGTCGACCCGCAGAATTCCCGACCATCCAGGAAACCAAACCGCCCTATTTCTTGCCCGTACCCTTGGCATCGCCCGAATCGGACGTGGACAGCGCGGCGATGAAGGCCTCCTGCGGCACCTCGACGCGCCCGACCATCTTCATCCGCTTCTTGCCTTCCTTCTGCTTCTCGAGCAGCTTGCGCTTCCGGGTGATGTCACCGCCGTAGCACTTGGCCAGCACGTCCTTGCGGATGGCGCGGATCGTCTCCCGGGCGATGATGCGGCTGCCGATGGCGGCCTGGATGGGCACCTCGAACTGCTGCCGTGGAATCAGTTTCTGCAGCTTCGCCGCGATCGTGACGCCGTAGTTGTACGCCTTGTCCTTATGCACGATCGCGCTGAACGCGTCCACGGGCTCGCCCTGCAGCAGGATGTCCACCTTCACCAGATCCGCGACCTGCTCGCCCGAGGGCTCGTAGTCCAGCGACGCGTACCCCTTGGTCTTGCTCTTCAGCTGGTCGAAGAAGTCGAAGATGATCTCGGCGAGCGGCAGCGTATAGCGCAGCTCCACCCGTTCGGACGACAGGTATTCCATGCCGAGCAGCTGGCCGCGCCGGCTCTGGCAGAGTTCCATGACCGCGCCGATGTACTCGTTCGGTACCAGCACCGTGGCGCGCACCACCGGCTCATAGATTTCGGCGATCTTGCCGGTCGGGAACTCGCTCGGGTTGGTGACGATGTGCTCCTGCGCGTCTTCGGTGAACACCCGGTAGACCACGTTGGGCGCGGTCGAGATCAGATCCAGGTTGGACTCGCGCTCGAGGCGCTCCCCGATGATCTCCAGGTGCAGCAGGCCGAGGAAGCCACAGCGGAAGCCGAAACCCAGCGCCGCGGAGGTCTCCGGCTCGTACGTCAGCGCGGCGTCGTTGAGCTTGAGCTTGTCGAGCGCGTCGCGCAGCGCCGGGTAGTCGGAGCCGTCGATCGGGTACAGACCCGAGTAGACCATCGGCTTCGGGTCCTTGTAGCCGCCCAGCGGTTCGGTGGCCGGCCGGTTGTTACCGGTGACCGTGTCGCCGACCCGCGACTGCCGTACGTCCTTCACGCCCGTGATCAGGTAGCCGACCTCGCCGACGCCGAGCGCGCCGGCCTTCTCCATCTCGGGCGACACGACGCCGATCTCCAGCAGCTCGTGCACCGCGCCGGTGGACATCATCCTGATCCGGTCGCGCGCCTCGATCCGGCCGTCGATGACCCGGACGTACGTGACGACGCCGCGGTACACGTCGTACACCGAGTCGAAGATCATCGCCCGGGCCGGTGCGCCGGCGTCGCCCACCGGCGGATCGAACTGCCGGACGATCTCGTCCAGCAGGTGCTCGACGCCCTGTCCGGTCTTGCCCGAGACCCGCAGCACGTCGCCGGGCTCGACACCGATCAGCTTGGCGAGTTCCTCGGCGTACTTCTCGGGCTGGGCCGCCGGCAGGTCGATCTTGTTGAGCACCGGGATGACGTGCAGGTCGTTCTCCATCGCCAGGTACAGGTTGGCCAAGGTCTGCGCCTCGATCCCCTGCGCGGCGTCGACCAGCAGCACGGCACCCTCGCAGGCGGCGAGGCTGCGCGACACCTCGTACGTGAAGTCGACGTGCCCGGGCGTGTCGATCATGTTCAGCACCGCGGACTCGCCCTTGCCCTCGCCCTCGCGGACCACCCACGGCATGCGTACGGCCTGGGACTTGATCGTGATGCCGCGCTCACGCTCGATGTCCATCCGGTCGAGGTATTGCGCGCGCATCTGGCGCGGGTCGACCACCCCGGTGAACTGCAGCATGCGGTCGGCCAGGGTCGACTTGCCGTGGTCGATGTGCGCGATGATGCAGAAGTTCCGGATGCGACTCGGATCGGTCGCTCCGATGATGTTCACGCCGGGGTCGAGCGGTCCAGGCACGGTCTTCCGTTCTTGTCGTCAGCTCGTCGTCTTGCCTGCCTCGGCACCGGGTCAGCTTGTCTGCTGCTTGTCTGCTGCTCGCCGAGGGTCGTTCTATCGTCCCACGACGTCCGCTGCCGCCCGGATCACACCCGCTCTAGCGCCAGATGCGGCGGCGGCTCAGCGCGGCTCAGCGCTCAGTCGGGCGGCTCCAGGAAGAGCGCCGACAGCCGGGGAAGGCGCCGCCGCATCTCGCCCTCATCGTCGAAGTCCCACAGCTCCGCCGCGTCCGGACGCGTCCGCGCCGCCTCCGGCCTCGGCAGGCTGTCGCCGGTGGCCAGCTCATACGCCTGCACGGCGATCGACAACACCTCGTCGGCCTCGAACACCGCGCCGTTCTCGGCGGCCGCCCGCACCGCCGGCATCTCGGCCAGCGAATCGGGCTCACGCACCGCCCGCGCCACGGCATCGCGCCCGTGCGCGATCAGCCAACCGCGGAACGCGTCGAAGCCCTCATCGGAACAGCCGCCGTTGATCAGATAGGCCGCCGCCCACAGGTCCTCCTTGCCGGACGCCGCCATGACCTTGCCGAGGTGCCGATCCCACGCGACGATCTCCTCCGGATCACGCGTGGCCAGCTCGGCGGCGGCCCGCTTGGCCATCTCGTCGGGCGAGGCAGGCCGGTCCGCGGTCGCCCGGTCGATGACGGCCCAGAAGTCGTGCGTTCTCATGCCGGGGATCGTGCCACCGGCGTACGACACAATCCGGCACGGGAGGATGGAGGCGTGCGCCCGATCTCGCTGCCCGAGATTCCGTACGGGGCTACCGCCGTACGTCCGGATTGGTCTGATCTGCCCGCGGCCGTGTCGGACGCGATCAGCTTGCGGCTCGGCGCGCCCGTCACCGCGGCGGCCAGCGCCGGCGGCGGCTTCACGCGCGCCTTCGCCGCGGTGGTGACGACCGCGGCCGGCGATCGCGCGTTCGTCAAGGCCGCACCGCTCACCGAGCCGACCTCCGATTGGTACGCGCGTGAAGCCGCGATCACCGCCGCCCTCCCGAACGGGGTGCCCGCCGCACGTCCGCGCTGGACGTTCGCGGAAGCCGGGTACTTCGTGCTCTGCCTGGACGCGATCGACGGCGGTGTGCCCGTGCTGCCATGGTCCCCGACCGAGCTCGACGCCGCCCTGCGGGCTTGGGCCGAATCCGCGTCGGCGCTGGCCACGCCCCCGGACGAGGTGCGCGCGATCGGCCTGCCCCGGCTATCCGACCTGTTACGTACCGATTTGTCCTGGTGGTCCGCGATCGCCGCGGCCTGGGCGCCGATGCCGGACGTGCCGGCCGGCGTGCCGGGGCGCCTCAACGAACTCGCCGCCCTCGAGCGTGCACTGCCGCCGCTGGTGGCGGGCGACGCCATGCTGCACGGCGACCTGCGGGTGGACAACGTGCTGATCGACCGGGCCGGCGTCGCATGGCTCTGCGACTGGACCTGGCCGTGCCTCGGCGTGCCCTGGTTCGACACGGTGACGCTGCTGGTCAGCGCGTACGCCAGCGGTCTGGACACCGACGCCCTCCTCGAGCCGTGGTGCGCGCCGGACGAGGGGGTGGACGGGGCTCTCGCGGCGCTGAGTGGATACTGGCTGGCCCAGGCCGCGGGCGGGCCGACCAGCGCGTCGCCGCACAGCCGGCAGCATCAGCGGTTCAGCGGAGAACAGGCACTGGCATGGTTGGCGTCACGGCGCGGTTGGCATTTGTCTGGTTAGCGCCGCGTCGGGCCGGTCAGCGCCGCGTCGGGCCGGTTTAGCGCCGCGTCGGGCCGGTTTACCGTCGGAGGCGTTTTGGCGGCGCGAATCGGGCCTGGTAGTCTGATTCATCGCGTGTGGTGACGCGCCGCTAGTTGCTGTGGTCGCCGACGCTCGAGACATCATCCGAACCTAGTCAGGACAAGGCTGTCGCGTGGCGAACATCAAGTCCCAGATCAAGCGCAACCGGCAGAACGAGAAGGCCCGGCTGCGTAACAAGTCGGTCAAGTCGTCGCTGAAGACCGTCATCCGCAAGCTCAACGAGGCGAGCGAGGCCGGTGACACCGAGACTGCGGCCGCGCTGCTGCGTGCCGCCTCGCGCCAGCTCGACAAGGCCGCCAGCAAGGGCGTCATTCACAAGAACCAGGCCGCGAACCGCAAGTCGGCCATCGCCAAGCGGATCAACTCGCTGTCCTCCTGACCGCCACTACGCATGCGCCCGCCACGGCGGCGGTTGAGCGTCGACCACCTCCCGGGCACCGCCGGACCCTCAGCGTCCGAAGCGGTGCCCGCGGTGTTTTCCGCGGTGTTTTACGAACGGAACACCCCGATCATCGCGCGCCCCCCGAACGCCGAGCCGCCGCTACCGCGAAGACGGCTTGCTCCAGCGCGTACGCTCGGTCCTCGCCGCCGCCCTTGACCGCGGCGTTGCAGTCGGCCGCCGCCCGCATCGCCTCGACCAGGCCCTCCGGAGTCCACCCGCGGCTGCGTTCCTGCGCTCGCTGGATCTTCCAGGCCGGCATGCCCAGCGTGTTGGCCAGCGAATATGGGTTGCCCCGGCCCGCGGCGGCCACGCGCGCGACCGTACGCACGCCATCGGCGATCGCGTCGGCTATCGGGACCGGATCGACGCCGACATGCAGCGCCCACCGCAACGCCTCAAGCGCGCCCGGCACGTCACCGACCATCGCGGCATCGGCCACGGTGAAGCCGCTGACCTCGGCGCGGCCCCGGTAGTACCGGGCTACCACTGCTGCCGTGATCTTCCCGTCCGTGTCGGCCAGCAGCTGGGAGCAGGCCGCGGCGATCTCGCGCAGGTCGTTACCGACGGCGGCGAGCAGCGCGGCCGCGGCCGCTTCGTCGCAGCGCCCGCCGTTGCGGCGGAATTCGTCGCGCACGAACGCGATCCGTTCCCGGTCGCCCTTCAGCTTCGCGACCGCGACGACCTCCGCGCCGGCCGCCCGCAGGCCGTCGGCAAAGGCCTTCCCCTTGGCCGCGCCGAGATGCGCGACGATGAGCGACACGTCGGGGTCCGGATTCTTCGCGTACGCGAGCAGCGCCGTCACCAGATCCTTGCGGGCGTCCTGGCCGCCGCGGATCACCAGCACTCGCCGTCCGCCGAACAGCGACGGGCTGAGCATCTCCGCGACCTCGCCCGCGGTGAGCGCGGCCGCCTCGTACTCGCGGACGTCGGCTCCCGGGTCGGCCGTACGGGCCGCATCGACGGCAGCCGTGATCGCGCGGGCGGCGAGGAACTCCTCGTCACCTTGGACGAGCAGCAACGGGGCGGGGTGCGCGATGGTCACGTCAACATCGTTGCACGACGCTCCTTCGCGTCGCCCGCTCCTCGCGCAGCGCGAAAGCAGACATATCAGTAGTCTCGCGGTCCGAATCTGGGCTGCGTCGCGAAAACATGCAGGCTTGACTGTTTGTTTTCCGGGCGGCATGCTGGGCCGGTGCGGACCCCCCAGCAGGAGCGCAGCCGGCTGACCCAGCAGCGCCTGCTCGGGTCCACCGTGGACTGCCTGGTCGAGTACGGCTGGGCCGGTACCACCACCACGCTGATCGCCGAGAAGGCCGGCGTGTCCCGGGGTGCGCAGCTGCATCACTACCCCACCAAGGCGGCGCTCGTCCTGGCGGCGGTCGAGCACCTCGCCCGCCGGCGCGCCGAGGAGATCCGCGCGGAGGCCGCGGCGCTGCCCGTACGGCGGCTGGACCAGACGCTCGACCTGCTGGCCGGGGCGTTCACCGGCCCGCTCTACCGTGCGGCGCTGGAGGTCTGGGTGGCCGCCCGGACCGACCCGGCGCTGCGGGCCGCACTGGTCCCCATAGAGGCCCGCGTCGGCCGGGAGATGCACCGCCTCGCGGTCGACCTGCTCGGCGCGGACGAGTCCCGCCCGCAGGTACGGGAGGCCGTACAGGCCACCCTCGACCTGCTGCGTGGGCTCGGCGTGGCCAACCTGCTCAGCGACGACTCGAGCCGCCGGCGGGCGATCCTCGCCATGTGGCGCGACCGGCTCGGCGCCCTACTGGAGCCGGCATGATCCGGATCGGCAAGGCCTCCAGCTACGACGGCGAGCCGGCATGATCCGGATCGGTAAGGCCTCCAGCTACTACGGCGAGCCGGCATCGGTAACGCCTCCAGCTACTACGGCGAGCCGGCATGATCCGGATCGGTAACGCCTCCGGCTTCTACGGCGACCGGCTGGCCGCGGTCGAGGAGATGCTCACCGGCGGCCAGCTCGACGTACTGACCGGCGACTATCTCGCCGAGCTGACCATGCTGATCCTGGGCCGCGACCGGCAGCGCGACCCGGCCCTCGGCTACGCGCGGACGTTCCTGCGCCAGATGGAGTCCGGGCTCGGGCTCGCGCTGGAACGCGGGGTCAAGGTGGTCACGAACGCCGGCGGGCTCAACCCGGCCGGGCTGGCCACGGCGCTCGGGAGGCTTGCGGGCACGCTCGGGCTGGCCCCACGGATCGGGTACGTCACCGGCGACGAGCTGTCCCGGCCCGGCGCCGTGACGGCCAACGCCTACCTGGGCGCGTTCGGTATCGCCGAGTGCCTGGCGGCCGGCGCGGACGTCGTGGTCACCGGGCGCGTCACCGACGCGTCGCTCGTGGTCGGGCCCGCGATCGCGCGCTACGGCTGGACCCGCACCGACCACGACGCGCTCGCCGGAGCGACCGTGGCCGGGCACATCCTGGAGTGCGGCGCGCAGGCGACTGGCGGAAACTTCGCGTTCTTCACCGAACTGAAGGACGCGCGCCATCCCGGGTTCCCGATCGCCGAGGTCGCGGCGGACGGCTCGTGCGTCATCACCAAACACGACGGTACGGGCGGCGCGGTCACGGTCGAGACGGTGACCGCCCAGCTGCTGTACGAGATCGGGCCCCCGGGGTACCTCGGCCCCGACGTCGTGGCGCACTTCGACACCATCGCGCTGCACGAGGCGGGCCCGGACCGGGTGGCGGTCTCGGGTGTCCGGGGCAGCCCGCCGCCCCCGACGCTCAAGGTCGGTGCGGTCACCCTCGACGGGTACCGCAACGCGATGACGTTCGTGCTGACCGGGCTCGATATCGAGGCCAAGGCGCGGCTGGTCGGCGAGCAGCTGGCCGCGGCCGTTGGTACGCAAGGGCTCGAGCTGGTGCTCGCGCGTACCGACCACCCGGACGCCGGCTCGACCGAGACGGCGAGCGCGCTGCTGCACGCACACCTGCGGGACCCGGACCCCGCTCGGGTCGGGCGAGCCTTCTCGCAGGCTGCCGTCGAGCTGGTGCTCGCGTCGTACCCCGGCGCGACGGTAACCGCACCACCCGGGGACGCGACTCCGGTCGGCGTCTTCACCGCCAGCTCGGTCGGGCAGGGCGAGGTCTCGCACGTGGCGGTGCTTCCGTCCGGGTCGCGGGTGGTCATTCCGCCGCCGACCGTCACCAGAACCGTTGCGGCGCCTCGGGTTCCCGCTCTGCCCGCGCCGGTGGGCGGGGGCGCCACGCTGCGGGTGCCGCTCGGCACGGTGGTCGGTGCCCGCTCCGGCGACAAGGGCGGCGACGCGAACCTCGGCGTCTGGGCCCGTACCGGGCCGGGGTACGAGTGGCTGCGCGGCTACCTGACCGTCGCCGAGCTGCGCCGGCTGCTTCCCGAGACAGCCGCGCTGGACGTCGACCGGTACGAGCTGCCCAACCTGCGCGCGCTGAACTTCGTCATCCACGGGCTGCTCGGCGCCGGGGTCGCCGCGTCGACCCGGTTCGACCCCCAGGCCAAGGCGCTCGGTGAGTGGCTGCGCTCCCGCCTCGTCGACGTCCCCGCCAAACTCGTGGGGTCCTGATGCCGGTTCTATCGTCCGCTGTGGACCCCGAGGCGCCGTCCTTCGTGGATAACCGTACGGCGATGCTCGCCCGGCTCGCCGAGCTGGACGAGGCGCTGGTCGCGGCGGCGGCCGGCGGCGGGCCGGGCTACGTGCAGCGGCACCACGCGCGCGGGAAGCTGCTGCCTCGCGAGCGGGTCGAGCTGCTGCTCGACCGGGACGCGCCGTTCCTGGAACTGTGCCCGGTCGCCGGGTGGGGCACCGACTACCCGACCGGCGCCGGGGTCGTCGGCGGGATCGGCGTGGTGGAAGGCGTCGAGTGCGTCATCATCGCCAACGACCCGACGGTACGCGGCGGCGCGGTCAACCCGTACAGCCTGAAAAAGACGCAGCGGTTGGGCCAGATCGCGGCGGAGAACCGGCTGCCGCTCATCAACCTCGTCGAGTCCGGTGGCGCGGACCTGCCGTCCCAGTCCGAGATCTTCATCCCCGGCGGGCGGGTCTTCCGTGACCTCACGGCGCTGAGCGCGGCCCGGGTACCGACGATCGCGGTGGTGTTCGGCAACGCGACCGCGGGCGGCGCGTACATCCCCGGCATGTCCGACTACACCATCTTCGTGGAAGGGCAGGCGAAGGTCTTCCTCGCCGGCCCGCCGCTGGTGAAGATGGCCACCGGCGAGGAAACCGACGACGAGTCGCTGGGCGGCGCCGCGATGCACGCGACGACCTCGGGCCTCGCCGACTTCCTCGCACGGGACGAGCGGGACGCGCTGCGCCTGGCCCGGTCGGTCGTCCGCCGGCTCAACCGCCGGCCGGCCGCCCATCCGGTCGGCGGGCCGCCGCGCTTCGACCCCGAGGAGCTGCTCGGGATCCCGAGCGCGGACCAGCGCGTGCCGTACGACCCGCGGGAGATCCTCGCCCGCGTACTCGACGGCTCCGAGCTCGACGAGTTCAAGCCGCGCTACGGCACCGCGCTGGTGACCGGCTGGGGCGAGCTGCACGGGTACCCGGTCGGCGTGCTCGCCAACGCTCAGGGCGTGCTCTACTCCGCCGAGGCGCAGAAGGCGGCCCAGTTCATCCAGCTCGCCAACGCGTCGGACACTCCGCTGCTGTTCCTGCAGAACACGACCGGCTACATGGTCGGGTCCGCGTACGAGCAGGGCGGCATCATCAAGCACGGTGCCCTGATGATCAATGCGGTGGCCAACTCGACGGTGCCGCACCTGACGGTGAACATCGGCGCGTCGTACGGCGCCGGCAACTACGGCATGTGCGGCCGGGCGTTCGACCCCCGGTTCCTCTTCGCCTGGCCCAACGCGCGGTCCGCCGTCATGGGAGCCGCGCAGCTGGCCGGGACGCTGGAGATCGTGGCCCGCCAGGCCGCGGCCGCGCGCGGGCGGCCGTTCGACGAGGACGCGGCGGCGGGGGTACGGGCGATGGTCGAGCAGCAGATCGAGACCGAGTCGGCCGCGCTGTTCCTCTCCGGGCGGCTGTACGACGACGGCGTGATCGACCCGCGGGACACCCGTACGGTGCTGGGGATCGCGCTTTCGGCCGTCCACAGCGGACAGTTCAGCGGCGCCGAGCGCTTCGGCGTCTTCCGGATGTGAGGGCGCGATGATCCGTCGGCTGCTGGTGGCCAACCGGGGCGAGATCGCCCGCCGGGTCTTCGCCACCTGCCGCGCGCTCGGTATCGAGACGGTCGCGGTGTACTCCGACGCCGACGCGGGGGCGCCGCACGTACGCGAGGCGGATCGGGCGGTACGGCTGCCGGGCAGCGCGCCGGGCGACACGTACCTGCGCGGCGACCTCGTCGTCGCGGCGGCGCTGCGGGCCGGAGCCGACGCGATCCACCCGGGGTACGGCTTCCTCGCCGAGAATGCGGACTTCGCCCATGCTGTAACGGATGCCGGGCTCACGTGGGTCGGTCCGCCGGCCGAGGCGGTCGCGGCGATGGGCGCGAAGGTCGAGGCGAAGCGGATCCTGGCCGCCGCGGGCGTACCGATGCTGCCGTCGCTCACCGAGCCGATCACCCGCTTCCCCGTGCTCGTCAAGGCGTCGGCCGGGGGTGGCGGGCGCGGCATGCGCATCGTGCAGGACGCGGCCGGCCTCCCCGGCGCGCTCGCCGCCGCCCGGCGGGAGGCTGCGGCGGCCTTCGGCGACGGGACGGTCTTCTGCGAGCCCTACCTCGAACGGGCCCGCCACATCGAGGTCCAGGTGCTCGCCGACCAGCATGGCACGGTCCTCGCGCTCGGCGAGCGGGACTGCTCCATCCAGCGCCGGCACCAGAAGATCCTGGAGGAGTCCCCGTCGCCGGCGGTCGGCCCGGCTCTGCGCGCCGAGCTGTGCGCCGCGGCGGTCGCGGCGGCGAAGGCCGTCGGGTCCGTGGGCGCCGGTACGGTCGAGTTCCTGCTCTCCGGATCCGGCGAGTTCTTCTTCCTGGAGATGAATACCCGGCTCCAAGTCGAGCACCCCGTCACCGAATGCGTGCTGGGCCTGGACCTCGTACGCCTGCAGCTCCTCGTCGCCGAGGGGCATCCGCTGCCGGAAGCGCCGCCGGCGCGCGGGCACGCGATCGAGGTACGCCTCTACGCCGAGGACCCGGCGAACGGCTGGCTCCCGTCCACCGGAACCCTGCACCGCTTCGCGGTACCGGGTGTCTCGACGGCGTTCGCTCCGCTGGATCGGCCCGGGATCCGGCTGGACGCGGGCGTCGAGGACGGGTCGGAGATCGGGCTGCACTACGACCCGATGCTCGCCAAGCTCATCGCGTGGGCGCCGACACGGGAGGAGGCGGCCCGGCTGCTGGCCGGTACGCTCGCCCGCGCGCGGATCCACGGCGTGGCCACGAACCGGGACCTGCTCGTCCGGGTGCTGCGCGACGCCGAGTTCCTGGCCGGCGACACGGATACCGGATACCTCGGCCGGCACCCGGCACTGTCCGCGCCCCTGGTGTCCGCCGTGGACGGTCATGCCTTGGCAGCCGCGCTGGCGGGTGCGGCCGCGCGAGCCGGCCGGTTCCCATCGGGCTGGCGCAACCTCCCCGTACAGCCGCAGGCCGTCTCCTACGCGGGCGGCGTCGACGTGCGCTACCGCTTCGACCGGACCGGCGCGCTCGTCGAGCCGGCCGGCGTCACGCTCGTGCAGGCCGCGCCGGATCGGGTCAGCCTGACGGTCGACGGGGTGGGCGCGCAGTACGCCGTACACCGGGTCGGTGGCATGTCCTACGTGGACGGCCCGGACGGCTCGGTCGCGCTCGCCGAGCTGCCCCGCTTCCCGCTGCCCGCGGCCGAGGCGCCGCAGGGCTCGCTCGTCGCGCCGTTGCCGGCGGTCGTGGGCCGGGTCGCGGTCTCGCCTGGCGCCAAGGTGAGAGGCGGAGACCTACTGCTCACGCTGGAGGCCATGAAGCTGGAGTACCCGATCCTCGCCCCGCACTCCGGGACGGTCGCCGACCTGCCGGTGCGCGCGGGACAGCAGGTCGACGTGGGCACCGTACTCGCCACTATCAGCCCGCACTAGAAAGGCCGACGCACATGGACTTCGACGACACCCCGGAGCAGCGGCAGCTGCGCGACGCGGTGGCCGCGCTCGGCCGCCGGTACGGCCACGAGTACTACCTCGAGAAGGCGAAGTCGGGCGGCCACACCACCGAGCTGTGGAACGAGGCCGGCAAGCTCGGCTACCTCGGGGTGAGCATCCCGGCCGAGTACGGCGGCGGAGGCGGCGGCATCACCGAGCTCGCGATCGTGTGCGAGGAGCTGTCCGCGGCCGGCTGCCCGCTGCTGCTGCTCGTCGTCTCTCCCGCGATCGTGGCCACCATCCTCGCCAGGCACGGCACCGAGGCACAGCGGCAGCGATACCTGCCCGCCATCGCGGACGGTACGGCGAAGGTGGTCTTCGCGATCACCGAACCCGAAGCCGGCTCCAACTTCCACCGGCTCGGTACGGTCGCCCGGCGCGAGGGGGACGGCTGGCTCCTCAGCGGGCGCAAGTGCTTCATCTCCGGCGTGGATCAGGCGCAGCACGTGCTCGTGGTCGCCCGTACCGCCGACGAGGCCACCGGGAAGCTCAAGCCGGCGCTGTTCCTCGTGCCCACCGACGCGCCCGGCCTGACCCGGTCCCAGCTGGACATGGAGATCGTGGCCACGGACAAGCAGTTCCTGCTCTACCTCGACGACGTACGGCTGCCGGCCGACGCGCTGGTGGGTGAGGACCCGGAGGTCGGGCTGCCCGCGCTGTTCGCCGGGCTCAACCCGGAGCGCATCACGATCGCCGCGGGCTCGGTCGGCACCGGCCGGTACGCCCTGTCCCGCGCGGTCAGCTACGCGAGCGCCCGCAGCGTGTGGGGTCGCCCCATCGGTACCCACCAAGGGGTCGCCCATCCCCTCGCGCACGCCCAGATCCAGGTCGAGCTGGCCCGGCTGATGGTGGCAAAGGCGGCCGCGCGCTACGACGCTGGGCGGGACCTGGAGGCGGGTACGGCCGCGAACATGGCCAAGTACGCCGCGGCCGAGGCCGCGGCGCTCGCCGTGGACACCGCGATCCAGTCCATGGGCGGCAACGGGATGACCACCGAATACGGGGTCGCCACGCTGCTCGGGATGACGCGGGCCACCCGGATCGCCCCAGTGTCCCGCGAGATGATCCTCAACTACATCGCCCAGCACGTCCTCGGGCAGGATCGCTCGTACTGATCCGCTCGTACTGATCCGACGCGGGGTAGGGCCGCCAGCGGGCCGATCCGGCGGCTCAACGGTCCGCCGGTGGGTCGCCGCGGGCGACGACCGCCAGTCCCGTGCCGGCGCCGGTCGCCACCGCGGCCAGGTCGCCGTCCCGATCCGTGCGGAGGACGCGAGCGCCGCCGCGGGTCAGGCGAGCCAGCAAGGAGGCGTTCGGATGGCCGTAGTCGTTGTCGCGCCCGACCGAGACGAGCGCGACGGCGGGATCGACGGCGTCGAGGAACTGCGGCTCCTGGTAAGCCGAGCCGTGATGGGCGACCTTCAAGACATCCGCGTGTACGGCCGCGGGGCCGAGCCGGTTGAGCAGGTCCTGTTGCTCCTCGGTCTCCGCGTCGCCGGGCAGCAGCACGGTCCGGCCGGCGACGCGGGCGCGTAGGACGAGCGAGTTGTTGTTCGGGTCGGAGTTCGTGCCGTGCAGCGCCGACACCGGCCCGATCGCGGTCAGCTCCAACCCCTCCACCGCGTACGTCCATCCGGGACCCACCGAGTACACCGGCACCCGCGCCGTGGCGGCTTGCCGGGCCACGGCGGCCCGACCGCCCGCCGGCTCCGGCCAGTCCGGAGTGACGACCGCCAGGACGGTACGACCGTGGAACACGCCCGCCACCCCACCGATGTGGTCGATGTGGAAATGGCTCACCACGAGCAGCACCACCTGCCGCACGCCGAGCCGCCGCAAGCACTGGTCGACGCCGTTCGGCTCGGGCCCGGAGTCGACCACCACGGCGCGCCCGGCTCCGGCGGGCAGCACGACGGCGTCGCCCTGGCCGACCGCGCAGGTCACGACCAGCCAGCCCGGCGGCGGCCAGCCCGGTGCCAACAGCCGTACCGGAAGAGCGCCCAGCACACCACCGACCGCGACCACCGCGACCAGCCGCCGCACGATCGGCTTGCGCGCCCCGATCAGCAGCGCGATCGTGATCGCGGCGAGCAGCAGCGCGCCGACCACCCCATCGGGCCAGGGCAGCGCTCCGGCCGGAACCCGAGCGCCGTAGGTGGCGACGAGCACCAGCCACTGTGCCGGCCAATGCCCGAGCCACGCCGCGAACTCCGCTCCCGTCGGCCACACCGGCGACAAGACCGCCGCCGCGACGCCCAGCAGCGTGGCCGGCGCGATCGCGGGCACGACGAGCAGGTTCGCGGGCACGGCCACCAGGCTCACCGTGCCGGAGAGGCCGGCGATGACCGGCCCGCACGCCACCTGCGCGGCGGCCGGCACCGCCAACGCCTCCGCCGCACCGGGCGGCCAGCGGCGCCGGCGCAGCCCGTCGCGCCATACCGGCGCGAGCAGCAGCAGCGCGGACGTGGCCAGCACGGAGAGCGTGAAGCCCGCGTCGCCGGCCAGCTCCGGGTCGGCCACGAGGAGCGCCGCGACGCCGGCCGCGAGCGCGGGCAGCGCCGCCCGAGGGCGCCCCGAGGCGAGGCCGAGCAGGCCGATCGCGCCCATCGAGGCCGCGCGGACCACGCTGGGCGACGGCCGTGCGAGGATCACGAAACCCACCAGCGCCACCGCGCAAATCACAGCCGTGAGAACCGGCCCGGCCCGCGTCCACCGGACGCCGAACAGGACGACACCCAGGATGATGGCGACGTTCGCGCCGCTCACGGCGTTCAGATGAGTCATCCCGGTCGTCCGGAAATCGGCCTCCAGCGCCGGATCGAGGCGGCTGGTGTCGCCCACGACCAGACCCGGCAGCAGGCCACCGGCCTGGTCCGGCAGCGGCTCGCACGCCTGCTGCAACCCGTCCCGTAGCGCACCCGCGGCGCGCTGGGCCCACGGTGGACGCCCGCGCAGGCTCGGGGGCTCCTTGACGGACAGGACAGCCGCCCGCAGATCGCCGCCGCGCGGGGCGAGCAGCCTCCCGGACGCGGAGACTTGCTGCCCCGGGAGCACCGAACGCCACTCGGGGCTGCCGCCCAGCACGAGCGCCCGCGCATCGAGGCGCAGCGCCGTCGCGGGGCGGTCGGTCCGCAGGCCCGTAAGATCAACGGCCACAAGGTACGTCGGGGGCAGCCCAGGCGATCCGCGCAAGGCCCGTGGATCATCGCGCACCATCAGATCCGCATGTACGGTCGCTCCGCGGCTCACCAGCGCGGCCAGCGGTCCGGCCTCCCGCGCGCTGACCCGCGCCGCGGTAGCGATCGCCCCGCACGCCGCCCCGAGCAAGACGGCGACGCCGATCCACCGCACCGCCCCGTCCGCCCCGGTGATCATGAGGTTAGCGCGCCGTAATGCCCTGATTGTCCGTCCTAATCCCATGATCGACAGGCCGAGGCGGGGGGACGGCGCGCGGCGGGACGCCGCGCGGTCCGATGGCGCGCGGTCCGATGGCGCGCGGTCCGATGGCGCGCGGGCAGCAGCCGCGCGATGGGGGCCCGCGCTCGAAACCGCACAGCGAGACTTGCAGAGGACGGCGGGCACGGCGACCCGCCAGGTGCCGGCCACGGCCGCACCGGTCAGGGCGGCTAAACCCAGGAGCAGGCCGGAGCGGGACGACAGATAGAGGCACGCCAGGGATGCCAGCCAGGTTGCCACGGCAAAGCCCGCCAGCCGCAGATCCGGTGGCCGCCCCGGCTCACCGGGTTCAAGGGCGGTCACGGCCGCGCCGACCTCCACCACGAGGCCCGGCCCGCCGCGCGCCGCAGCCGCGTGGCGGCGCGGCGAGGGTCCGGTGCCGGACACCGACCGGATCGCCGGCACGCGGAGGATCCAGATCGATAGCTCACACGACCACGAGGTCTTTGAGCTGCTCGTAGCGGGAGTCGCCGATCCCGTCGACCTTCCGCAGGTCGCTGACCGCCTTGAAACCGCCCTGTGCCTCGCGGGCGTCGAGGATGCGCTGGGCGAGCACCGGCCCGACGCCGGGCAGCGTGTCGAGCTCGGCGAGCGTGGCGGTGTTGAGGTTGACCGGGCCGCCGGCCGGTGCCCCGCCCGCGGGAGCGGCCGCCGCACCGGTGGCCACGGGCGTACCGGGCGGCGGCGTCACGCCGACCAGGATCAATTCGCCGTCGACGACCTTGCGGGCGAGGTTCAGGAGCGCGACATCCACGCCCGGATTGGCGCCACCCGCGGCCTGCAGGGCATCGGCGACCCGGGACCCGGGCGGCAGGCGGACCAGACCCGGCTTCCGGACCTTGCCGGCGACCGCGACGACCACTTCGGCGCCGGTGGACGGTATCCCGGTCGCGGCGGGATGGTCGGCTCGAGCCGCACCGCCGGCCAGCCCGCCGGCCGCGGCCGCCGGCTGTGGATCTACCGGCGGCACCGCCACGGGATCCACGCGCGGCCGTGCCCGCCACGCCAGCACGGCGGCGATCAGGACGACGACCACGGCCACGGCGGCGAGCGCCTTCACGCCACGCCGTCCGGGATCGAAGACGCTCAGACGTGCAGTCCGGGAGTCGAAGGCTCCGGTCCCGGTCAGCGCGGCGCCCGGACGCGGCCACCGATCGGACGTGCCGTCGTCGCTCGCGGCGACCTCGGAGGGCGCCTCGGCCGTCGATTCCAGCGACGCCGAAGACACCGACTTTCCTTGCGCCGGTGGATCCCACGCGTAAGGAGGCGACGACCAGGCAGACCCTCGAGCACGGTCCCGCGCGGCCGCCGGGGATTCCGGTGCCGACGAGGTCACCGGTGACCGGGAAGGCGCCGACGAGGACGCGGCCAAACCCGGCCGCTCGGAATCAGGCGGGTCCGCACGATCGAGGTCGACGTCGTCGGGCCAGCTCGGAACGAGATCCGACCAGCTCAGCGGTCCGCCGCCCGCGACGTGCCCGTCGAAGGACGAAGGTGGCTGGGCAGCGACGGACAGGACCGCGCGCAGCCTGGCCGTGACCACGTCCTCCGGATCGATCGCATCTCGCACGCGCCGACCGTAGGTTCGCGCCGGCGGCCGCGCCCGAAGCCCTGTGGACAGCCGCGCATTGTGGACGACAACAAACGATCATCGCCGCGTGCTAAGGCTGAAAACGATGTGGCGCGTACCGCTGTCCGTGCTAGGGATTGATCGTGACAGCAACCATCCCGGAACCCGCGCTCGCCGCGGCCGTCGTCGCGCTGCGCGCGGCCGGCTGCGTGTTCGCGGAGGACGAAGCCGCCGTGCTCCGCGAGGCCGCGGCCGACGAGGGCGCACTCGCGGCGCTGGTCCGGCGCCGCGCCAGCGGTGAGCCCCTCGAGCATGTGGTCGGCTACGCCGACTTCTGCGGGGTCCGGGTGCGCCTGCGACCTGGGGTTTTCGTGCCACGGATCCGCAGCGAGCTGCTCGTGCGGCTGGGCGCCGAGGCCGCCCGGGCCAAATCCGAGGCCGTCGTGGTCGACCTCTGCTGCGGATCCGGCGCGCTCGGCATGGCCGTCAAGGCACAAACCCCACAAATCATTGTGTACGCCGCGGACAGTGACCCAACCGCAGTGGCGTGTGCCCGCGATAACCTCGGCGACCGGGTCTACCAGGGCGACCTCTTCGAGGCGTTGCCACCACAGCTGAGGGGACGGGTGGACGTGCTGCTGGCCAACGTCCCGTACGTGGCGACCCGGCACATCCCGCTGCTGCCGGCGGAGGCACGCGAGCACGAGCCGCACACCGCGCTCGATGGCGGTGCCGACGGTCTCAACATCTTCCGGCGCGTGGTGGCGGCCGCGCCACGCTGGCTCGCGCCTGGCGGCGTGGTGCTGTCCGAGATCACCGGGGCGCAGGTTGACGCGGCAACGGCGGCCGTGCCCGCGGCCGGCCTGCGCGACAGCTTGGCGTACGACGACGATCTGGAGGCGACGGTAGTGATGGGCCGCCGTGAGGACGTTCCGCGGGGCTCCGCGCTGCGATAGGGTCGGCGGCCGGCAGAGAGGAGAGCGCCGCCGTGGGCCGGTTGCGCAGGATCGCCCGGGCCCGGCTGGCAAGCCAGGTTATCCGGCGGCTGCGCCGTGCCGGGGTGACCGACGCTCGTTACGACGCGGCCGCGTTCTCGGTGCGCTTCACGCCGGACGGCGACGACGTGCCCACCGTCATGCAGCTCGGGGGCCTGCTCGCGGACCGATCCGGCAGCCGCCGGGAGCGGCGGGCACGGACCGATCGGTTCGTCGCCGGATTCCTGCGAACGCCGGGGGTGCCCCCCGACTGGCACACGGCGCGCCCGCTGCTGCGTCCCGTGCTGCGCGGCGGTACGCCCATGCCGGCCGGCATCAGCGAACCCCTGCACCGCCCGGTTCTGCCGTACCTCGCGGAGTATGTCGTGATCGACCACCCGGACACCATGACGTACGTGTCGTCGGACCAGCTTGCCGGATGGGGCGTGTCGGCGGAGGAGGTGTTCGCGGCGGGGCGGGCCAACCTGTCCGGGGCGGTGCTGCAGAGCGTGGCGGACGAGCCGACAGTGGTGCAGTTCATGGACGACGGCGACGCGTACTGGACGTCGCACCTGCTGCTGGACGGCTGGCTGGGCCGGCTTGCCGAGCAGGTGGGCGGCGTGCCGGTCGCGTTCGCGCCGGAGCGCGGCTCGCTGATCGTGGCCGCCGACGGCAGCGCCCACCTGCCGGGGTTGTTCGCGCAGGCCGAGATGGCGTACGCCCGGTCGCCCCACGCGATCAGCCCGATGGCGTATATGAGCGACGAGCGCGGTCACACGGTCCCGTACGCGCCGCCTGAGGCACACCCGAATCACGGCTGCGCGCGGCGGGCAGAGGCGGTGCTCGCGGTGACGGAGTACGCCCGCCAGGCGCAGAGGCTGGCCGGCGACGCGTTGGAACTGCGGCTCGTCGGCTCGGACGCCGAGGGCTGGCGCACCCGGGCGATATGGGCCCGCGACGAGCCGGCGCTGCTCCCGCTGGCCGACGAGGTCCTGATCGGTGACACGGTCACGCCGTGGGCACAGATCCAGTCCGTCCTCACCGCGGTGCCGGATCTCGATCCACCGCGCTGGCGCGGGGAGCGTTGGCCGCAGACCTGACGCCGCGGCACGCCGGCGCGCGGACCGCCGACTTGATCTTCTTGGCCGACGGAAGGCTCCTCAAGCAGCTCGATGATGCCGTTGGGCGAAGACGCCGACAAGCTGGGCGCAGAGCTGACGCCGCGGCGCACCCGGCGCGCGGAGGGCTGGACACCGGCTAGATCCGGCGGTGCACGACGACGCCGGCCATGCCCGGTCCGACATGAGCCGCCACGACCGCGCCGATCTCCGTGATGTAACAGTCGCGGAGGCGGTCCCCCAGACGCATCGACACCGCGTCGGCGAGCGCGCCTGCCCGGTCCGGCGCGCCGAGGTGGTGCACCGCGATGTCCACGTCGCCCTCGCCGGACGCGTCGACGGCCAGGTCCACCAGCCGGGCGAGCGCGCGTCCCGCCGTGCGTACCTTGTCGCGGACCACGATCGCGCCGTCGACCATGTGCAGGATCGGCTTGACCGAGAGCGCGGTGCCGAGCAGGGCGGAGGCCGTGCCGATCCGCCCGCCGCGGCGCAGGAACTCCAGCGTGTCGACGTAGAACAGTGTGCTGACCTGCGCCGCATTGTCCACGGCGGCCTGGCGTACGGAATCCAGCGACGCACCGCGACCGGCCGCCGAGCTGGCGGCCAGCGCGGCGAAGCCCAACCCCATCCCGGTGGTCATGCTGTCCACCACCGCGACCTGCGGTCCGACCTCGTCGGCGGCGAGCCGGGCCGCCTCGAACGTGCCGGACAGCCGGGACGACAGGTGCACCGAGACGATGCCGTCCGCCCCGGCCCCCAGCAACCGCCGGTACGCCGCGACGAACTGTGACGGTGCCGGCCGCGATGTGCTCACCAGGAACCGGCGTGCGCCGAGCGCCCGAGCGACGTCGCCCGGGGAGATCTCCACGCCTTCGAGCCCCTCGACGCCGTTGATGACCACGGTGAGCGGCACGACGGTCAGGTCATACTTGCCGCTCAGTTCGGCGGGCAGGTACGCGGTGGAGTCGGTGACGACCGCGACGGGCATGCGGGCACGGTAGCCGATCTGGCGGAAGGTCGGCCGCGCCGCCCGCAAAACCCGCGATGCAGAACCGCGTCAATCGACGCTCACCGACGTGACGATGAACGGAATGCCCTGCTGGCAGGTGGTCAGCTGGGTTGGTGCGGCCGTTCCCACAACGGTGATCGAGGCGCCGATCTGTGCCTTCGGCCGCAGCGACGGATCCTCGAAGAGGAGCAGGTGCGCCGGTCCGTTGCCGGTAAGGAGCAGGCAGTTGGGCTCGACGCCGGCCGTGACAGTGCCGGAGAGCGTCTCGCTGCCGGTGGCCGCGGGCGGCTTGGTGCCGGTGTGCTCCTCGCTCGGCGGCGCCGAGCCGGGCGTCCCTCGGGAGACCGAGCCGGTCGCCCCCGCCGAGGTCGAGCCGTCCGGGCGGGGGGCGCCCGCCGAGACCGATCCGGGGGTGCCGGGCGTGCCGGTCGAGTCCGAGCCGGTGGTGCTGCGGGCGCAGCCGGCGACGAACAGGGCGGCGACGAGGGCGGCGAGCACACCGCTGCGACGGATCAGCATGACGGGTTGGACGATACCGGCACGGCACGGGTTCCGGGCCGCTCACGCCGGCGGCGGCACCGGCTTGTCGGAGAAGACCCCCGCGTTGTACGCCGCGACCTGCCAACCCCGTGCGCTGTCGTGGGTGAGGTCGACCCAGTGGCAGTTCTGCAGCGCCCGCAGCGTACGCAACTGTTCACGCGGCCAGCCGAGCAGGTGGCCGATCCCCTGCCGTGCCGCCGCCCCATGGGTGGCGACCACGACGGTGCCGCCGGGCGGCGCCATGTCGGCCGCCGCCTCAAGCGCCTCTCCGACCCGCTTGCCCAGGTCGTCGAGCGTCTCCACGTCACCGCCGATGACGTCGGCGCCGGAGGTCCAGCGCTGGTACTCCTCGGGACGGGTCCGTGCCACCTCGGTCATCAGCATGCCCTGCCAGGCGCCGAAGTAGCGCTCGCGCAGCCGCGGGTCGTAGTGCACGGGCAGGCCGGTAAGCGCGGCCAGCACGGCCGCGGTGTCGGCCGCACGGCGCAGGTCGCTGGCCACGATCGCGGCCGGCCGCAGCCGGACCAGGATCTCGGCCGCTTCGACGGCCTGCCGATGGCCCGCCTTGTTGAGCGGTACGTCGCTCTGGCCCTGGACGCGACCCCCCGCGTTCCAGTCCGTGTTGCCGTGCCGCCAGACGATGAGCCGCCTCATGCGTTCCCCTCGCCCAACAGGAGGCCGGCGCACGAAGCGCGTGCGAAGCCGGCAACAGGGACGCCCGCATTGGCGGCGGGTGCGAAGCCGGCGTAAAAGGAAGGGCTCACGCCACGCCGGAGGAGCTGTCCGCGTTGACCATGTCGCGGTCGACGAACGGAATCGTGGGGCAGTCCTTCCACAGCCGGTCGAGTGCGTAGAACTCCCGCTCCTCGGCGTGCTGGATGTGGATCACGATGTCGATGTAGTCCAGCAGCACCCAACGGCCCTGCCGCTCGCCCTCGCGCCGGACGGGCTTCGCCTTGTCCGGCAGGTTGAGCAGGGCCTCCTCGACGGCGTCGACGATCGCGATGACCTGGCGCTCATTGGCCGCGGAGGCGATCACGAAGGCATCGGTGATGTACAGCTGATCGGCGACGTCGATGACGACGATGTCCTGCGCCTTCTTGTCGGCGGCGGCCTGCGCGGCCGTCATCGCCAGTTCAAGAGCGCGTTCCGTGACGGGCAAGAGCATCCCTTCGGTAGGTGGCAGGTGATATAAGCCTCTCACACCGGTGTGACATTCCTGTGCGGCCGATACAACCCGCGCTTGGCGATGTACTGCACGACGCCGTCCGGAACCAGATACCAGACCGGCTTGCCGGCCGCGACCCGTCCCCGGCATTCGCTGGACGAAATGGCCATGGCCGGCACCTCGACCAGGGTCACGGTGTCGGCGGGCAGGTGGTCGCCGGAGAGCTCGAAGCCGGGCCGCGTGACGCCCACGAAATGCGCCAACGACAGCATCTCGAACGCGTCCTTCCACGAGAGGATCTTCGCGAGCGCGTCCGCGCCGGTGATGAAGAACAGTTCGACGTCCGGGCCGTAGATGGCGTTCAGGTCGCGCAGCGTGTCGACCGTGTAGGTCGGACCGTCGCGGTCGATGTCGGCGCGGCTGACGTGGAAGCGCGGGTTCGAGGCCGTCGCGATGACCGTCATGAGGTAGCGGTCTTCGGCCGGGCTCACCGCCGCCCCCTTTTCGTAGGGCTGCCCGGTCGGCACGAAGACGACCTCGTCCAGGTCGAAGCGGTCCTGCACCTCGCTCGCCGCCACGAGGTGACCGTGGTGGATCGGATCGAACGTCCCGCCCATGATCCCGATCCGCCGCGTGGCCACCCGGGAAGGATAGATCAGCCGCCCCCGCCCCGCTCCCGCGGCTGCCCGCGTTGATCATGGGGTTAGCGCGACCCGGAACCGGTTCCGGCGCGTAATAACCCCATGATCAACCGGGGGCCGACGGCCGTGGGTGGCTGAGGGGGTGGGAGGGTCAGGTTCGGGCCGCTAGGGCGCGGCGGACGTCGTCATCGGCGTCCGTGACGACCCGGCGCAGTATCGGCGAGAGGTCCGGCCGCGCCAACAGCTCCCCGGCAAGCCGCCGGGTCCGCAGCTCCACAACCACGCTCGGGTACGCCTTCAGCGCCACCCGCTCCGCCGAGAAGCCGCTGCGTACCTCCATCATCGCGGGCATCTCGGCGAAGTAACGCTCGACGTACGGATCGGTCAGCGCGAGCTGTTCGGGGTGCCAGAAGCCCGCCGCGGCGGACTCGGCGATCCGGTTCGACACCGTGGTGTCGCTGATCAGCGTGGCCCACGCCGCGGCCTTGGCGTCGGCGGACGGCACCGCCGCGCGGCAGCGCGCCGCCCACTGCTCCCCCGTCGCGCTGCGGTCGGTCGCGAACTCCGCGTCGATCGCGTCCGGGCCGGCGGCGCCGAGCACCACCAGCCGGTAGAGGATCAGCCACCGCAGATCCGTGTCGACCGCTAGGCCGTCCGGGACGCCGTCGCCGTCCAGCCAGCCGCGCAGCCTCGCGACGTCGACGCTCGCACCGATCAAGCCCCGTGCCGCGGCCAGTTGCCGGGAACCGCCCGGCGACGCGGCTGCCAGCATCCGGTCGCACGCCTGGACGATGAACTCCAGCGCGGCGGGCCGGGTCTCCGGCGTCGAGTACCGGTCCACGAGTCCGCGGGTCGTTTTCAGCACGTCCTCGACGATGACCACCTCGGTCTCGACCGGGAGCGCGGCGAAGACCTGGGCGACCAGCTCAGCCACGGGCCGCTCGCCATCGACGACGGCGTCCAGCGTCGCGGCCCAGATCACCGCGCGGGCCAGCGAATCGCCCAGCCGCGGCAGCATCAGCGGCACGGCCGCGAGCGAGTCCCCGTCCAGCCGGATCTTCGCGTACGTGAGATCCCCATCGTTGAGCAGCAGCAGGTCGGCGGCCCGCTCGCCGGCCAGCTCGGGCACCGGCGTACGGCCGCCGTCCACAGCCGGGTCCAGGTCGATCTCGATCTGGCGCCGGCGCGCCACGGTGCCGTCTGGACGATGGTCGTAGAGGCCGATGCCGAGCCGGTGCGGGCGCAGCGTGGGGTGGTCCTCGGGCGCGGTCTGCACGATGGTGATGCCGGCATACGTGTCGCCGTCCCGGGAAACCTCAGCCCGTAGCGTGTTGACCTGGGCGCGGCGCAGCCAGGCCTCCGCCCACAACGAGAGGTCGCGGCCGCTTGCCCGGGACAGGACGTCGAGCAGGTCGGTGAGCGTCGCGTTGCCGTACGCGTGCGTGGCGACATGCTCGTTGAGGCCGGCCACGAACGCGTCGTCGCCGACCCAGGCGACCAGCTGTTTGAGCACGGCCGCGCCCTTGGCGTACGAGATGCCGTCGAAGTTCAGCAGCGCCAGCGCGGTGTCGGCGACGTCCGTGGGCGCCACCGGATGGGTCGAGGGGCGCTGATCGGCGCGCATGCCCCACGCCTTGTCCCCCATCGCGAACCTGGTCCAGGTCTCGGTGAAGCGGGTCGCCTCAGCGGCCGTCCGGGTGCCTATGTACTCGGCGAACGACTCGTTCAGCCACAGGTCGTCCCACCAGGCCATAGTGACCAGGTCGCCGAACCACATGTGGGCCATCTCGTGCGCGACGACGTTGGCGCGGGTCTCGCGCTCGCTGTCGGTGACCGCGGAACGGTAGACGAACTCGTCGCGGAAGACGACCAGGCCGGGGTTCTCCATGGCGCCGAAGTTGAACTCCGGCACGAAGGCCTGCTGGTAGTGCCCGAACGGGTAACGCACGTCGAAGACCTGGTGGTATCGGTCGAGACATTGCTTGGTGACCGTGAACAGCTCGCCGGCCTCGGCGTCGAGGAACTCCGCCTGCGACTGGCGGCAGTACAGGGTCAGCGGGATGCCGTCGTGCTCATCGGTGCGCGCGTGGTACGGCCCCGCGATCAGCGCGATGAGGTAGGTGGACAGCGGCTTGGTGGGCGCGAACTGCCACCGGCCGTTCGTGGCGGCCGTCGCCGGCGCCGCGTTCGCCGCGACCCGCCAGTCCTCCGGCGCGGTGACGCACACCGTGAACGTCGCCTTGAGGTCGGGCTGGTCGAAACACGGAAAGATCCGCCGCGCGCCGTCGAGGAACATGTGGCCGTACAGGTAGACGTTGCCATCCGCGGGGTCGACGAACCGGTGCAGCCCCTCGCCGGTGTTCGAATACGCCATCTCGGCCTCGACCACCAGCTCGTTCGTGGTGGACAGGTCGGTCAGCATGAGCCGCTCGCCGGCAAGCGCGTCCGGAGCCAACGCCCTGCCGTTCAGCGTCGCCGAGATCAGCTCGGCCGGCTCGAACTCCACGAACGTCTCGGCGCCCGCCTCCGCACCGAAGGTGAGCACGGTCCGGGACCGGAACGTCCCGGCGCCTCCCGTGAGGTCCAGATTGATCTCGTACGCACCCACGTCGATGATCGCGGCCCGGGCGGCGGCCTCGGCGCGAGTCAGGCTCGGCATGCCGACAATGATGCCTGCCCCAGCGGCGTAACACCGTCCTCCGCGCGGCCGTGATCTTGCTAGTCTCGGAGCATGCGCGTTTGCCAGCTGAGCCGGTGGTCGCCCTGACGGGCGGCTCACCCCCTCGCGCATGACCCCTTTCATCCGCGGCCGCCCCTCGCAGGCGGCCGTCGGCATGTCAGGTGGCGTCTGCAGGGCGCGGTCTCCCCGTACCGAAACAAGGAGATCGTGATGACCATCACCGAAAGCCCATCGCGGACCATGACCCGCCGCCTCAGCGGCCTCCAACCCACCGGCCGTCTGCATCTCGGTAACCTGCTGGGCGCGATACGCCCGCTGGTCGCGGCGCAAGATCGTACGGATTCGATCGCGATGATCGCGGATCTGCACGCGATGACCGTCGAGCACGACCCCGATCGGGTACGGGCATTGACGCTGGAACAGGCGACCGTGCTGCTGGCCGCCGGGGTCGACCCGGCGCGAACCGCGCTGATCGTCCAATCGCAGATCCCCGAGCACACCGAGTTGCACTTCCTGCTGGAGTGCCTCACCGGCTACGGCGAGGCGACCCGGATGATCCAGTTCAAGGAGAAGTCCGCGGCCGGCGGCCCGGTACGGCTGAGCCTGCTCACCTACCCGGTGCTGATGGCCGCGGACATCCTGCTCTACGACACGGCCGAGGTCCCGGTCGGCGACGACCAGAGCCAGCACCTGGAACTGGCCCGGACCGTGGCGACGCGGTTCAACAGCCGCTACGGCGAGACATTCGTGGTGCCAGAGGCGGTCAAGCCGGAGGGCGCCGCCCGGATCATGGACCTGGCGAACCCCACGACGAAGATGGGCAAGACCTCGGCGTCCGGCGCCGGCCGGATCGGGCTGCTCGACCCGCCGGAGGTGGTCCGCCGCGCGATCGCGCGGGCGGTCACCGACACGGTCGGCCGGGTCCGTGCCGACCCGGTCGCGCAGCCTGGCGTGTCGAACCTGCTCGCCATCCTGGAGGCGTGCACGGGTCGTCCGGCCGGCGATATCGCGTCGTACGGCGCCCTGAAGCGCGAGGTCACCGGGGCGGTGGAGGCGGTGCTGGCGCCGATCCGCTCGCGCTACGCCGAGATTGCGAACGACCCCGGCTACGTCCGCGCGGTGCTGGCCGAGAGCGCCGCGCGGGTACGCGGAACCGCGTCGGCCACCGTACGGCGCGCCAAGGAGGCGGTCGGCCTGGTGCTACTGGACTAGGACCCCCAGACGCTTCTCGAAGCAGACGCTGAACGGGTTTCCCACGTACTCGCCGTACGCCGGGATCGGCAGGTAGCCGGCGGAGCGGTAGAGGGCGATCGCCGAGGGCAGGTACGTTCCGGTCTCCAGCCGGAGGACCGGCCGGCCCGCGGCCAGCGCCTCCTCCTCGAGCGCGACGACCAGCTGCCGGGCGATGCCGCGGCCGCGAAACGACGGCCGCACGTACATGCGCTTGATCTCGGCGACGCCCGGCTCGAGCGGCTGCCACGCACCGCACCCGACCACTCGACCGCTGAGCACCGCGACCAGGTAGGTGACGTCGTCGTGGGTCGCGTAGGTCTGCCCATCGAGGCCCTCGCCGGCGTCGCGCAACTCGCGCTGCTGGGCGACGATCAGCGCGGACAGCTCGGGGTCGAGGGCGGGGCGGTATTCGATCAGCACGCCGACACCCTAAGAGACCACCATTTCCGGATGGTTGCCGCAGTCTGGACGACGCGCTATTCGTCCGTGTCGTCCGTGACCAACACTGGTTTCGACGCATTGGCCATGGTCGTGATCGTGCCGTCGGCGGACATGTGCAGCAGTTCGTCGTCGGGGCGCTGGCGGCGGCCCTTGCGGGCGGCGAGGCGCTGCGCGGCGGTGGCGCGGCCGGACGGTTCCTCGAGGCGGGCGTCGGTGCCGCGCGGGCCGGCGACGTACTCGCCGGCGGTGGGCTGCCAGTCGAACTCGCGGTCGCCGATTCGCACCGGGTCGCCGGGCTGCGCGCCCTTCTTGGCGAGCATGTCCTCGACGCCGATTCGTTCCAGCCGGTCCGCCAGGTAGCCGACGGCCTCGTCGTTGTCGAAATTCGTCTGCCGCACCCAGCGCTCCACCTGGGTCCCACGGACCACGAAGACGCCGTCGCCGTCGACCTCGACCGTGAATCCGGTGTCGTCGACCGCCCGCGGCCGCAGCACGGTACGGGTCGGTTCGGCGGGCGGGGCGGCGAGCCGGTTCGCGGCGACCGCTTCGGCCAGCGCGTACGTGAGCTCCTTGAGGCCCTCGCGGGTGACCGCGCTGACCTCGAATACCTGGTAGCCGCGCGCTTCAAGGTCGGGCCGGACCATCTCGGCGAGCGCGCGCCCGTCCGGGATGTCGATCTTGTTGAGGACGACCAGCCGGGGCCGGTCGTCCAGCCCGCCGTACGCGGCCAGCTCGGCCTCGATCGCCTCCAGGTCGGCGATCGGGTCGCGGTCCACCTCGGGCGCCGCGGCGTCGAGCACGTGCACGAGCACCGAGGTGCGCTCGATGTGCCGCAGGAACTCCAGCCCCAGGCCCTTGCCGGTGGCCGCGCCGGGAATCAGGCCGGGCACGTCGGCGACCGTGAACGTGTGCTCGCCGGCCCGTACCACGCCGAGGTTTGGCACCAGCGTGGTGAACGGGTAGTCGGCGATCTTCGGCTTGGCCGCGGACATCACCGAGATCAGCGACGACTTGCCGGCGGACGGGAAGCCCACCAGGCCGACGTCGGCGACGCTCTTGAGTTCCAGCACGACGTCGAGGCGGTCGCCGGGCTCGCCCAACTCCGCGAAGCCGGGCACCTTGCGCCTGGTGTTCGCCAGCGAAGCGTTGCCGCGCCCGCCCCGGCCACCCCGGGCCACCTCGAACGACGTTCCGGCGCCGACCAGATCGGCCAGCACCTCGCCGTCGGGCGTCTGCACGACCGTGCCGTCGGGCACCGGCAGCACCAGGTCGGAGCCGCTCGCGCCGTCCCGGTTGGCGCCCGCGCCGCCGCCGCCGTTCGCCGCCTTGACGTGCGGGCGGAAGTGGAAGTCCAGCAGCGTGTGCTGCTGCGGATCGACAACGAGAGTGATGCCGCCGCCGTGCCCGCCGTTGCCGCCGTCCGGTCCGCCGAGCGGCTTGAACTTCTCCCGGCGTACGGAGACGCAGCCGTGCCCGCCGTCACCCGCTTGCAGGTGCAGCACGACCCGGTCGACGAACGTGGTCACTTCCGTTACCCCTACCCAAAATAAACTGCGGGCCGCAGACCCTCCTGGTCCGCGGCCCGCAGCGACGTACGACTACTCCGATACCGGTACGATGCTGACCGTCTTGCGGCCCCGCTTCGTCACGTAAAGTACGTTGCCCTTCGCCAGCGCGAACAGCGTGTCGTCGCCACCGCGGCCGACGAGCTCGCCCGGGTGGAACTTCGTGCCACGCTGGCGGATCAGGATCTCGCCGGCGTTGACCAGCTGGCCGCCGAACCGCTTGACACCGAGCCGCTGGGCGGCGGAGTCACGGCCGTTCCGCGAGCTGGAAGCACCCTTTTTGTGAGCCATCGCGCGCCCCTACTTCTTCCCGCTGGAGATGCCGGTCACCTTGACGCGGGTCAGCGGCTGGCGGTGGCCCTGGCGCTTGTGGTAGCCGGTCTTGTTCTTGAACTTGTGGATCCGGATCTTCGGACCCTTCGTGTGCTCGGCGATCTCGCCGGACACCGCCACGCTGGCAAGCTTGGCCGCATCGGTCACCAGGTCGTCACCGTCGACGAGGAGCACCGCGGCGAGGGTCACCGCGTCGCCGGGCTCACCCGCGAGCTTCTCGACCTCGATCACGTCGCCCTCGGCAACCTTGTACTGCTTGCCGCCGGTCTTGACGATCGCGTACATCGGACGCGGACTCCCTGAGACTTACGCAGCGTGTTGCTGCTGGCGGATGTAACTTGATTCCCTCAGGCACGCGACGCGCGCACGGGAACACGGCGCAGGAAAAGCACCGTCAGTTAGCGTACTTCATCGGCGTGGCCAAGCCCAAACCGGCCTACTCGCGGCAGGCGCTGTCGAGCGTGGTCCGCAGCGCGGCCAGCTTCTTCGCGTCCAGCTTGCGTACGTCGCCCTTCAGCACCGAGACCTGCTGGCTCATGTCCGCCAGCGCCCGTTTCAGGGCTGGATCGGCGGCCAGCTTCGACATGTCGGCCAGCGCGAACGCGTAGTTGTCGACGTCCCGGCTGGTCTTCGCCTTGACCTTGGCGGCCTGAGCATTGTCCTGGGCGGACTCGGCGTCGATGAGCAGCTTCAAATCCTGGGCGAAAGTCGCGGCGAACTCCCCGCCGGTCTTCGCCGCCTGGTCGCAGATGGCGTCGGTGTTGCCGGCCAGCGCGGCGTCCCCGGCGCTCGGGCCGGCGGCCGGCAAACCCGTCCCCGCATTGCCCGCGGCGCTCGGCGCGACGCCGCCGCCGGTATCGCCGCCGGCCGAACAGCCGGCCCCCAGCAGCAGCACGGCCGTCAGGGCTCCGGCAGCAAGCCGAAATCGCATCGTCTCTCCCCGCGATCTTGGAGTTGTGGTCGGCGGCAAAAGCCGTATCACGCCCGTAAGGGCATCCACAAGTCCAAGATCGCGAAGTGGGGGCGCGTCAGGGGCGGGTGCGGCGGCGGGTACCGCGACGGGAGCGGCGGCGGCCACCCGCTCCCGAGCTCACCACGTCGTCATCGTCGTCCTCGTCCTCCTCGACCGCGTCGGGGTCGTCCGCGCCGGTCAGCCTGAGCGGCTCGGACTCAGCTTCGGCCAGCCGCAGCGGCTCCTCCGGCTCAGCACCGTCCGACTCGTAGCGCGAGAGGTCGTACCCACTGATGTCGTAATCGTCGTCATCATCCGCCACGGCCAGGCCCGGCACGACGACGCCCGAGCCCGCCATGGGCGGAAGCTCGGCGGCGACGGCCGCCGGGCCTTCCGCGTCGAGCGCCGGCTCGTCCACAACGGCCTCGACCTCGGCCGGGACGTTGTCCTCGCCACGGCGCCGGCGGGACCGGCCGGATTGCGCCGGCTCGCTCCGGGTGGCCGCCGCGACCGCCTTGACCTGGGTCACCGCCCCGGAGACCCGCTTCTCGGGGACCGGCTCGGTGTGGATCAGCACGCCCCGCCCCTTGCAGTGGTCGCACGTCTCGCTGAACGCCTCGAGCAGGCCCGAGCCGATCCGCTTGCGGGTCATCTGTACCAGGCCCAGCGAGGTGATCTCGGTGACCTGGTGCTTGGTCCGGTCGCGGCCCAGGCACTCGGTCAGCCGTCGCAACACCAGATCGCGGTTGCTCTCCAGCACCATGTCGATGAAGTCGATCACCACGATGCCACCGAGGTCGCGCAGGCGCAGCTGGCGGACGATCTCCTCGGCCGCCTCGAGGTTGTTCCGGGTGACGGTCTCCTCGAGGTTGCCGCCCACGCCGGTGTACTTGCCGGTGTTCACGTCGACGACGGTCATCGCCTCCGTCCGGTCGATGACCAGGTGACCGCCCGAGGGCAGGAAGACCTTGCGGTCGAGGCCCTTGAGGATCTGCTCGTCGATGCGCTTCTCGGCGAAGACGTCGGTGCTGCCGGTGTGCCGGCGCAACCGCTCGACCAGGTCCGGCGAGACCGAGTTGAGGTAGTTCTCCACCTCGGCGTACGCCTGCTCGCCCTGCACCACCAGCTCGCGGAAGTCCTCGTTGAAGAGGTCGCGTACCACGCGGATGACCAGGTCGGGCTCCTCGGACAGCGCGGCCGGCGCATGTCCCTCAGCCGCCTTGGCCTGGATGTCCTCCCACTGCGCCTGCAGCCGCTTGACGTCGCGGGCGAGCTCGTCCTCGCTGGCGCCCTCGGCCGCGGTCCGCACGATGACGCCAGCACCGTCCGGCACCAGCTTCTTCAGGACATCGCGGAGCCGCTTGCGCTCGGTGTCGGGTAGCTTGCGGCTGATTCCAGAGGCATTCCCATTCGGTACGTAGACCAGGTGCCGGCCGGACAGCGCGATATGGCTGCTCAACCGGGCGCCCTTGTGCCCGATCGGATCCTTGGTCACCTGGACCAGTACGGAGTCGCCGGAGCGCAGCGCCTGCTCGATCGAGCGGGCACGGCCCTCGAGGCCGGTGGCGTCCCAGTTGACCTCGCCCGCGTACAGCACGGCGTTGCGGCCGCGGCCCACGTCGACGAATGCCGCCTCCATGCTGGGCAGCACGTTCTGCACCTTGCCGAGGTACACGTTGCCGACCATGGTGCCGGAGGTCGATCGCGACACGTAGTGCTCGACGAGGATGCCGTCCTCGAGCACCGCGATCTGGGTACGGTCGGGCTTCTGCCGTACGACCATGACGCGGTCGACGGCCTCGCGGCGAGCCAGGAACTCCGACTCGCTGAGGATCGGCGGCCGGGTCCGGCGCTGCTCACGGCCGTCGCGCCGGCGCTGGCGCTTGGCCTCCAGGCGTGTCGAGCCGGACACGCCCTGCACCTCGTCGGCGGTGCGGCGCGGCTCGCGGACCCGCACGACAGTGTGCACGCCGTCCTCGATGCCCTCGATGTCGGTGTCGCCGGAACCCTTGCGACGGCGACGGCGACGGCGGCGGGTGACGCCGTCGCCCTCCTCGGCATCCTCGTCGTCCTCGGACTCACCCGCGCCGGACGCTTCGGCGCCCGCGTCGGCTTCGACCTCGTCGCCCTCGTCGGCCGGGCCCTTGCCCCGGCCTCGGCCGCGGCGGCCGCGGCGGCGGCGCCGGCGGCCCGCGACGGTGTCCTCGTCGTCCAGCTCCGTGTCGGCGGTGTCCTCGATGTCGTCGGCGCTCTCGTCGGGCTCGTCGACGACCGGTTCCACGATCTCGACCGCGGTCTCCACGGCCTCGGCCGGCTCCCCGGCGCCGCCCCGGCGGCGCCGGCGGCTCTTGCGTGCTCCTTCGGGCTGCTCCTCGGCAAGCCCGTCGGTGGTCTCGGGAGGCGATACCTCGGCGCGGGCGGCGGCCGCCGCGCCGCGGCGGCTGCGGCGGCTCGTCGGGGCCGGCTCGGCCTCAGGATCCGGGGGCATGAACAGGACGGCCTGCGGCAGCGCGGCCGCGGCGCGGCGCGGGGACGGCTCTTCCTCGACCAGGTCGTCGTCGAGGGGGAGCACGCCGACGATCGGCGTGGTGGTCGCGGCCTCGTCCTCGACGGGCGGCGCGGCGGTCTTCCTTCGGCGG
>DASYTU010000144.1:0-44161 GCA_036001925.1 Actinoplanes sp. | reverse complement strand
CGCTCCGCTCGGCGGCTCACGCCTTATAACCGGTGAGATGCCACAGTCGCTGCGGTCGCTGCGCTCCCTCCGCTTGGTGCGGCATCTCACCGGCGGCGTTCGCGGAGCTGGCTGGCCTCGCTCCGCTCGGCGGCTCACGCCTTATAACCGGTGAGATGCCACAGTCGCTGCGGTCGCTGAGCTGGCTGGCCTCGCTTCGCTCGGCGGCTCGCGCCTGGTAACCGCTGAGATCCCGCAGTCGCTGCGGTCGCTGCGCTCCCTCCGCTTGGTGCGGCATCTCACCGGCGGCGCTCGCGGGCTCCCTCCGCTTGGTGCGGCATCTCACCGGCGGCGCTCGCGGTGCTGACTGGCCAGCCAGCTCAGCGCGGGCCGGCTAACAGGGGCCGTTGTCCTGCCACACGTCGTGGTTGCCGGGCGTCTCGCCCTGGGTCCACCACTTCGCGGTGTACTTGTGGCCGTTGTACGAGACCTGGTTGCCGCCCACGTACACGGTCGACGCGTTCCACGCCGGCAGCGTGCAGGTCCCGCCACCCGGCGGCGGGGTCGTCGATCCGCCGCCACAGGCGCCCTGGTCGGCCCAGACGTCCGCGACTCCGGGCGTCTCACCCTGGGTCCACCACTTCGCCTTCCAGGTGTGCCCGTTGTACGAGACCTGGTTGCCGCCGACGTAGACGGTCGACGCGCGCCACGCCGGGGCCGTGCACGAGCCGCCACCCGGCGGAGTGGTGGGCGGTGTGGTCGGGGGCGTGGTGGGCGGCGTCGCGCCGGCGAACCGGGCCGTGTACTTGGTGAACTCCCACGGGGTCTGCGGCACGCTGCTGCAGGTGCCCGAGGTGGTGCTCTGGTTCGGATCGGCGCACTGCCGGTCGCGGTTGACCGACCAGAACGTGTACCGGGCCAGCTTGTGGCTCGTCGCGTAGTCCAGCGTGGTCTGGAAGTCGGCCTGCCGGAAGTACTCGCCGGCGTACCTGCGGCCGTTCATCTGCGAGATGCCCTCGTGCGCGTACGCCGTCGCGCTGTCCCAGCCGAACGTGTTCATCAGCAGCGTGTGGAACTGCTCCAGCGCCGCGGTCTGCGACGAGCCGCCGTTGAAGCCGCCGTCGAACGGCATGATCGAGTAGTTCGCCGGGGTGAAGCCCTGCGACTTGGCCTCGAGCAGCATCTGGGTGCCGAACCAGCCGGTGCCGGCCGCGGTGCCCGCCGTGGTGATCGACACGTAGAGCCCGGGGTTGTTCCGCTGCAGGATCCGCGCGGCGCCGACCTCGTTGTGCACGGCCGCGGTGTTCTCGTATTCCGGTTCCTCGAGGTCGAAGTCGATGGCCTTGAGCGCGTACTTGCTGACCACCTGCTGGTACGCGGCCGCGGTGTTTTCCGGGCTGCCGCAGGTCTGGCCGAGCTTGGTGCCGCCGTAGCCGCCGATGGAGACGCTGACGTCGCCGCCGTTGGCGCGGATCCGGCTGATCAGGTTGGCTGCGTCCGAGTCGGACGAGACCGACCGGGTGCCGTCCCAGGTGGGGGTACAGCCGCCGCCGTTGGGCGCGAGGATGAAAGCCAGCTGGAACGCCTTCTGGCCGGTGGCGTTCATGACCTCGATCGGGTCCGGCGGGCTGTTGTCGAAGGGCATCAGGTACGGCGCCGAGGCGTACCAATTGCTGGTGAGGGTGGCGGCGTCGGCGTGCAGGGCCACGAACGCGCTCGCGCCGAGCAGGGCGGCACTGGCCGCCGCGATCGTGATGAGGGGTCTGCGTTTCATCGGGGATGTCTCCTAGCGGGGGATCGGAGAACAGCGATATACAAGGTTTCCTAACAGTAATGTTGCGAGCCGGCCCATGACAGATGTCATGGGTGCCCGCTCACTAGACCAGCGCCATGAGCTCGTCCCTGGTGAAGCCCACGTCATCCAGGGCTCCACAGTCGAGGCCGCGCAGGAGGTAGCCGGCCAGGGCGCGGGCGGTCGCGGGCTCGTCGGCGATGCCGCCGGACCGCCGGTCGAGGTAGCGGCGCAGCCTCGTAACCGCGGCGTCACGGCCGTCGGCGAAGAACGCGTAGGTAGCCGCGTACCGGGTCGGCAACTGGGCGGGATGCAGGTCCCAGCCCTGGTAGAAGCCGCGCTCCAGCGAGCGGCGGACGAGCCGGTGATGCAGTGCCCACGCCGATTGCACCTCGGCCTCGGTACCGACCGGCAGGATGTTGGTCGAGCCGTCCGAGAGCCGTACGCCGGTCTGCGCCGCGGCCGCCTGCATCACCGCCTTGGCATGGTCGGCGGCCGGATGGTCCATCGACTGGTACGCGGCCGCGACCCCGGCCGCCGCGCTGTAGTCGTACGTCCCGTAATGCAATCCGGTGCAGCGGCCGGCGGCGGCCGTGATCAGCTTCGCGACGGTGGCCGTGCCGTCCGCGCCGAGCACCGCCGCGGGCAGCTCGATCTGGATCTCGAACCGCAGCGTCCCGGCCGCCAGCCCGTAGCCGTTCTCGAGCCGCTCGAGCAGCACCACCATGGCCGCGACCTGGTCCGTGCCGCTCACCTTGGGCAGCGTGATGACGAAGGGGTCCGGATAGGACGACAGGAACAGGTCGAGCGTCCGCAACGCCCGGTGCCGAGTGGCGCTTTCGAGTGACTTGATGCGGATCCCGACGAACGGCGGCCGCTGCCCCTCGTTGAGCGCGGCGGCCGCCGCCTTGACGGCCGCGTCCTCCTGCGCGTCATCCCGCACGCCGTACCCGTCCTCGAGGTCAACGCGCAGGTCCTCGATCGGTTCCCGCCGCAGCTTGGCCCGTACCCGCTCGGCATCGCCGAACGGAAACCGGTACCGGTCCATCGTGGACAGCGCGTCGGCGCCCCACACCGGCACGATGTCTTGTGTGACACGGTCCGCCGGGACGTAGACCGTGTGCACGGGCTGCCGGCCCGGCCGTTCTCCCGGATACCGGGCCGCCAGGAACGCGTCGTGGCCGGCGAGCCGGGCGTCGAGATCGGCGTAGTCGGCGTCGTCGAGGCGCATCAGTCGATCGAGTCGTACGCGGCCGTGGTCAGGAACTCCGCGAAGTCGTCGGCCAGGGCGACCCGCTCGAACAGCTTGCGGGCGTCGTCGAAGCGGCTGCCCGCCCACGCCTGATCGCCCAGCGCTTCGCGGATCTTGGCGAGCTCCTCGTCCTCGATCCGGCCGACCAGGTCCGCGGTGATCTCGGTGCCGTCGTCGAGGCGTACCCCGTTGTGGATCCACTGCCAGACCTGCGACCGCGAGATCTCCGCGGTGGCCGCGTCCTCCATCAGGTTGTTGATCGCCGCCGCGCCGTTGCCGCGCAACCAGGACTCCAGGTACTGCAGCGCGACCGAGACGTTCGACCGCAGCCCGGCCTCGGTCACCGCGCCGCCGGTCGCGGCCACGTTGAGCAACTGCGCGGCGTCCACGGACACGTCGTCCCGCTTCCGGTCGAGCTGGTTCGGCTTGTCGCCGAGCACCCGGTCGAAGACCTCCATGCACACCGGCACCAAGTCGGGGTGGGCCACCCAGGAGCCGTCGAAGCCGTCCGCGGCCTCGCGTTCCTTGTCCTCGCGAACCTTGGCCAGCGCGACCTCGTTGACGGCTGGATCGCGGCGGCTCGGGATGAAGGCCGCCATGCCGCCCATCGCGAACGCGCCACGCCGGTGACAGGTCGAGACGAGCAGTTCGGTGTACGCGCGCATGAACGGCGCCGTCATCGTGACGGCGGCCCGGTCGGGCAGCACCATGGCCGGGTTGTCACGGAAGTACTTGATGATGCTGAACAGGTAGTCCCAACGGCCGGCGTTGAGCCCGGAGATGTGCGGGCGCAGCGCGTTCAGGATCTCCTCCATCTCGAACGCGGCCGGGATGGTCTCGATGAGCACGGTCGCGCGGATCGTGCCCTGGGGGATGCCGAGCGCGTCCTGGGCATGGGTGAAGACGTCGTTCCAGAGCTCGGCCTCTTTGTAGGACTCCATCTTCGGCAGGTAGAAGTACGGCCCGCTGCCCCGGGCCAGCAACTCCGACGCGTTGTGGAAGAAGTACAGGCCAAAGTCGACCAGCGCGCCGACCGCGGGCTCGCCGTCCACGGGCAGGTGCCGCTCGTCGAGGTGCCAGCCGCGCGGCCGCATCACGATCGTCGGGTAGGGGCCCTCTTCGAGCGAATACTCCTTGGCGGGCGTCGACAGACTGATGGTGCGCCGGATCGCGTCGTACAGGTTCTGCTGGCCTTCGACCACGTTGGCCCAATGCGGGGTGTTGGCGTCCTCGAGGTCGGCCAGCCAGACCTTGGCGCCGGAGTTGAGCGCATTGATGGTCATCTTCCGCTCGGTCGGCCCGGTGATCTCCACCCGCCGGTCGGTGAGATCGGCGGGCGCCGGGGGCGCGGACCAGTCGGCGGCGCGGATGTCCGCGGTCTCGGGCCGGAAGCCGAGCGTGCCACCCGCCGCGATCTCGGCGCGCCGGGCCGCGCGGGCCGCGAGCAGCTCGTTGCGGAGCGGCCGGAACCGCCGGTTCAGATCGGCGACGAACGCCACGGCCTCGTCGGACAGGATCTCGGTCATCGTCCTACCGTAACCAGGATCGGGTCTCATGACTGCGCGTCCTTCAGGAGCCGCCGGTGAGCCCGGCGGGCTGCGCGCGCCAGCTTCTCCGCGTCCGCGTTGACCAGCTCGCCCCGCTCGACGACCGGCTTGCCGCCGACCAGCGCCAGCTCAACTGGCGCGGGCGGGCCGAAGACCAGCGCCGCGACCTTGTCGTCGATGCCGTCGTGGCCGAGGCCGTCGAGCCGCCACATCACGAGGTCGCCCAGCTTGCCCACTTCGAGCGAGCCTAGATCGGCGTGCCGTCCCAGGCAGCGCGCGCCGCCGATGGTGCCGAGCAGCAGCGCTTCGCGGGCGTCCATGGCGTTCGAGCCGCCCCGGATCCGGGCCGTGTAGAGCGCCTGGCGCAGCTCGGCGCCGAGATGCGAGACCTCCTGCGAGGCCGCTCCGTCCACGCCGAGGCCGACCGGGACCGCGCTGTCGAGCAGCTCCCGGACCCGGGCCGCCCCGGCGCCGAGGCGGGCGTTGGAGCTGGGGCAGTGTGCGACACCGGTGCCGGTGTCGCCGAGCTTCGCGATCGCGGCGTCGTCGAGATGCACGCCGTGCGCGAGCCACACGTCGTCGCCGAGCCAGCCGAGCCGCTCCGCGTACTCGACCGGCGTGCACCCGTACCGCTCGCGGCAGAAGTCCTCCTCGTCCCGAGTCTCGGCGAGGTGGGTATGGAGGCGTACCCCTTTGCTACGGGCCAGGGCGGCGGCCTCGCTCATCAGCGTGGACGTGACCGAGAACGGCGAGCAGGGCGCGACCCCGATCCGCAGCATCGCGTCGGGCGACGGGTCGTGCCACCGGTCGATGGCCGCCGCGGTGGCCGCGAGCGCCGCGTCGGTGTCCTCGACGATGTTGTCCGGCGGCAGGCCGCCGGCGCTCTGGCCCAGGTCCATCGAGCCGCGGGTGGGGTGGAACCGCAGCCCGATCTGCTGGGCGGCCGCGATCTCGGCGGCCAGCACGTCGCCCCCGCCGTGCGGGAAGACGTAGTGGTGGTCCGTGGTCGTCGTGCATCCGGACAGCGCGAGCCAGCCGAGCCCGGCACCGGCCGCGGCACCGACGATCTCGGCGTCGAGGCGGCCCCAGATCGGGTACAGCGTGGTGAGCCAGCCGAACAGGTCCTCGTCGAGCGCGAGGCCGCGGGTGACCCACTGGTAGAGGTGGTGATGCGTGTTCACCAGCCCCGGTGTCACCAAGCAGCCGGTGCCGTCGATGCGGCGTACCGATCGGTGGAAGCGGCCGGCGTGCCCGGGCCCGACCGCGACGATGCGGCCGTCGTCGCCGACCACGACATGGCCGTCGCCGTACTCGGTGCCGGCCGGGTCGACCGTGGCGACCGCGACGTTCTCGATGAGGATCACAGGTACCACTCCGCGCTGGCCGGGGGCGCGTCGTCGCGGGTCACCGTGCCTTCGATGAGCCCGTACGGCCGGTCGCCGGCGATGAAGACCTCGTGCGCGTTCTCCAGCCCGAACGGGGTCAGGTCGACGAGATAGTGATGCTTGTTCGGCAGGGCGAGGCGGATCTCGGCGATCTCCGGTCGGGTCTCGAGAACCCGGGTGCCCATGGAGAGCAGCGTCTGCTGTAGCGAGTAGCTGTAGGTGTTGACGAACGCGTTGACCAGTGCGTCCCGCGCCGCCGCGAACGACACGTCCCAGTCTGACGTATCGGAACCATGCCGCCATCTGGCGTCGACGGCGGTGGCCAGGATCCGGTCGGTGGTCTCCGCCAGCGTCGTGTACCGGTCACGGGGAAAGCCATGGAACTCCGAAGCCGTGGAGTTGAGCAGGACGAGTCCGTTCACGCCGGACACCACCTGCGCGCTGCCGCCGCCCACGTCGATCCGCGCGGTCCGGACGTAATCGCCCTTCCGCTGAAACGAGTGCGGGCCCAGCCGTTCCCATTCGAAGGCCTCGATGGACACCGTCGCGCGGTGGATCTGCGGCTGCGTGGTGACGAAGTGGCGTGCCAGCAGCAGCCCGAAGTCCTCCGGCGCCCCGACTCCATGCTCCTTCGCGAACGCGTACACCGTGTTCTTCATCGTGTCCGTGGGCAGCACGCCGCTGTTGTCGCCGGTCTGATGCGTAGCGTCCAGGTCGCCGGAGAGCGCGATGCTGACGTTCACGTCTACCAGGCTGTGGGTTTCGCCGTCCCGAGTCACGCGGACCAGCCGGGTCTCCGCCTTGCCGTATCGGTTGGATCCGAGCGCGATCGCCATGCGTCAACTCCCCCGGTAGGTGGTGTAGCCGTACCGGCTCAGCAGCAGCGGCACGTGGTAGTGCCGGTCCGGGTCGTGCACGTGGAACGCGACCGTGATCTCCGGAAAGAACGCCTCCGCGCCCAGGTAGGGCTCCACAGAGAACAGCAGCCGATACCCGCCGGCCTGCCATTCGTGCACCGGCACGCGGTGCCGCAGCCGCCCGTCGCCGTCCGTGCGCCCCTCGGCGATCGTGCGCCAGCCGTCGGAGTCGTGCCGCTCCAGCCGGACATAGACGTCGCGCGCCGGCTCGCCCGTCACCGTGTCGAGGATGTGTGTCGAGATCTTCGCGTGGAACCCGGCCTCCGTGCCGTCATCCGAGGTCATCGAGCAGCCTCTCCAGCCGCAGCAGCGCGATCTTGCGCAGTTCGTCGGCAACGATCGCCCGCTCGGTCGCCTCGTCGTTCGCCATGCGTTCGGTAACCGCCGCCACGATCTCGGCCTGCGTCTTCCCGCTCGCGAAGATCAGAAACACATGGCCGAACCGGTCCTCATAGGCCCGGTTCGCCGCCACCAACGCGGCCTTCGTCGTGTCGTCGGCGCTGCCGGCCGCCGCCGACTGCTCGCGGCGGGACCACGCGGCCTCCCGCGCATCGCCCTCGGCACGCTCCCCGATCCGCGGGTGCGCCGATAACCCCTTCTCGACGTCCGCCCAGCTCAAGGCCCGTGCGGCCGCATCGGCCGCGGCCACTATCGCCGCCCTTTCCGGGTACGGGCGTCCCTCGAGAATCCTGGCTCCCCACTCGGGCGCGGCGCAGCAGGCGAGCAGGTCGGCCTCCAGCCGCTGCGCGGGCAGCGAGTTGAACGCCACCGCCACGTCCACCGCCCACCCCCTCGCGTCGCGGTCCAGTCAAACAAACCCGTCCCCGATCATGCACGCCTTTGCCGGCGATCAACACACCCACCACGCGCGGTGGCCTCGCTCCAGCGCGCGTCCCTCGTATCCGGTCCGCGGAGCGCCCCGGTCTGGGCTCAGCGGAACGCGGCGACGCGTGTCGCCGCGGTGTGCGCGAGACTGGTCGCGTGCTGATCGCCGAGGACGCCCTGCCCGATCTGCCCATCCGGGCGGTCCTGCCGGCGGTCGCCGCGGCGCTCGACGATGCCGGCGTAGCGGTTCTGGTTGCGCCGCCCGGCACCGGCAAGACCACGCTGGCCCCGCTGTTCCTCGCCGGTCCGGCGGACCGGGTCGTGGTGGCCGAGCCACGGCGGGTCGCCACCCGCGCCGCCGCGCGCCGGATGGCCGAGTTGCTCGGCGAGCCGGTCGGCGCCCGCGTCGGCTACACGGTGCGCGGTGACCGTCGCGTCTCGCGCGACACCGTCGTCGAGGTCGTCACGACCGGCGTGCTGGTGCGCCGGCTGCACCGCGACCCGGAGCTGGCCGGCACCGCGCTGGTGATCCTCGACGAGTGCCACGAACGGCACCTCGACTCCGACCTGGCGCTGGCGTTCCTGGTCGAGGTGCGTGCTGCCCTGAGCCCCGGCCTGCGCATCCTCGCCACCTCGGCGACCGCCGAGTCGTACCGGCTGTCGCAGCTGCTGGCGGACGTGGTCGCCCCGTCCCTGGCCCCGGAGTCCGGCCCGACGGCGAGGCCCGGCGCGGGGCCGCCGCTCCTGGCGCCGGTGATCACGGCCGAGGCGCCGCTCTTCCCCGTCGACGTGCGGTGGTGCCCGCCGCCGCGAGCCGTCGCGCCGCCGCACGGGCTGCGCGTCGACCCGAAGTTGCTCGACCATGTCGCCGGCATGATCGGCCGGGCCCTGGCCGAGGGCGACGGCGACGTGCTCGCGTTCCTGCCCGGTGCCCGGGAGATCGACACCGTGGCCGCGCGCGTGGACGGTGCGGATGCCGACGTCGTCGCGCTGCATGGCCTACTGTCCGGGTCCGCCCAGGACGCGGCGCTACGGCGCGGGCCGCGGCGCCGCGTCGTGCTCGCGACTGCGGTCGCGGAGAGCAGCCTGACCGTGCCCGGCGTTCGCGCGGTGGTCGACGCCGGCTTGAGCCGGGTTCCGCGGATGGACCATGCTCGTGGCCTCGGCGCTCTGGTCACGGTCCCGGTCTCCCGGGCCACCGCCCTGCAACGAGCCGGCCGAGCCGGCCGCGAGGCAGCGGGGCGCGTCTACCGCTGCTGGTCCGCGTCCCAGCATGACCGCCTTGCCGCGCAGCCCGAGCCGGAGATCGCGGTTGCGGACCTGACCGGCTTCGCGCTCGACCTGGCGTTGTGGGGCCACCCGGACGGCACCGGCCTGAGCCTGGCGGATCCGCCACCGCCCGGCGCGATGCAGACGGCGATGGCCACGCTGCGGGATCTGGGCGCGACCGACCACCGCGGCCGGGTGACCCCCCGCGGCCGCGCCCTGGCCGGCGCCGGCCTGCACCCGCGGCTGGCCCGGGCGTTGCTGGACGGCGCGGACATCGTCGGTGCCCGCCGGGCCGCGGAGGTCGTTGCGCTGCTCGACGAGGACCGCGCCGCAGGCGACGACATCGTCGCGGCGTGGCGTCGAGCCCGCTACGACAAGGACGGAGCCTGGCGCGCCGAGGTGCGTCGCCTCACCGCGGCGGTCAGCCGCGTCCCCGCCGACGCCACCGACGCAGATCGCGAACCGGCCGACGGCCCCGCCACGGCCGACCGCAGATCGTCCGACATGGCAAACCCCGGACTCGCCGATGAGCCGGCCGCGGCGGGCCACGAGCCCACCGATGAGCCGGCCACCGCGGACCTCGGGTCCGCCAACGAACCGGCTAGAGCCGACCGCAGACCGGCCCACCACCCGACGATGGCTCACCGCAGAGCCGCCCACTACCCGACCACGGTGGACGGCGTGCCGGCCGACGACGCGACGGTGATCGACCCCCGACTCACCCTCGGTCCGGCCACCGTTTCCGGGGACGCCGGCGGGCGGCAGCGTGTGACCACGGTGCGCGGAGGCGGCGTGGATCAGTTGCCGGACGACCTGGCGGCGGGGCTGATCGTCGGGCTGGCATACCCCGAGCGGGTCGCCAAGGCGCGGGAGGTCGGCGGGACCGCGTACCTCATGGCGGGCGGGACCGCCGCGGAGCTGGCACCGGGCAGCGGCCTGGCCGGAACGCCCTGGCTGGCCGTCGCGGTGGCGGACCGGGCGCCCGGCGCACGGACCGCCCGCATCCGCCGCGCCGCGCCGCTCGACGAGGCCACCGCGTGCCGGGCCGCGGCTACGCTGCTCGAGTCCGTCACCGAGATCGCCTGGATGGACGGCGATGTGGTGGCCCGGACGCTCGAACGGCTCGGTGCGATCACGCTGGCTTCGTGGCGGATCGACCGCCCGGATCCCGCGCTCGTGCGCGAGGCGCTGCTGGACGGCTTGCGCCGCGAAGGGCTGGACCTGCTGACCTGGACGCGACCGGCGACCGAGCTGCGGCAGCGGCTGGCGTTCGCGCGAGCGGCGCTCGGTGATCCGTGGCCGGCCATGGACGGCGCCGCGCTGGTGGAGGCCGCCGATCAGTGGCTCGATCTGCACACGGCCCGGCGGCGTGCCGACCTCGCGAAGATCGACGTGGCGGCGGCACTGCGCCGGCTCCTGCCATGGTCGGTGGCGGGTCGCCTCGATCAGGTCGCGCCGGAGCGCCTTCCGGTCCCGAGCGGCTCGCGGATCCGGGTGGACTACACGGATCCGGAGAAACCGGTGCTGCCCGTGAAGGTTCAGGAGGCCTTCGGCTGGCGGGACACGCCGCGTCTGGCCGACGGACGGGTGCCGGTGCTGCTGCACTTGCTCTCACCGGCTGGACGCCCGGTCGCGGTCACCCGGGACCTGGCCTCGTTCTGGGCGAACGGCTATCCGCAGGTACGCGCGGAGCTGCGCGGCCGCTACCCGCGCCACCCCTGGCCGGAGGATCCGACGACCGCCGAACCGACGCGCCGCACGAACCCCCGCGCCCGCTAAGTGAGTTCGGTGGTCCGGAAGCTGCGGCCGGTGAGCTGCGCGCGCTGGTTGGGGTGTTGCGGCAGAGCTGGAAGCACGTACGGCGTGAGGCGATGCACCGGCCGCGGCTGGCCGTACAGATAGCCCTGCCCCAACGGGCAACCCAGCATCGCCAGCGCACGTGCCCGCGCCGGCGTCTCGATGCCCTCGGCGACCACCGCGATGTTCAGGTCGGCGCAGATGGCCAGCACGGACCGGCACAGCGCACCCGCTCGCTCGGGCGCCACGTCCACGTCGGTCAGCGTCGAGTCGAGCTTGACGATGTCGACCGGTAACGAGTGCAGTTGCGCCAACGCGTTGTAGCCGCTGCCGAAGTCGTCCAGGGCGATCCGGACGCCGAACGCCCGCAGGCGGGCAGCGACCTCGGCCGCATCGGGCAGATCGGGGATCCGTCGGGTCTCGGTGATCTCGACGACGAGCCGGGACGGGCGTACGGAGTGGCGCTCGAGCGCCCGGATGACGGCCTCCTCGAGACCGTACTGGCCGAGCCGGGCCGCGGAGACGTTTACATGTACGTCGATCGGGCGCCCGTAGGTGCTGGCGAGCAGCGCCGCGTCCGCGCAGGCCCGGTTCAGGACGAAGTCGTCGATCGCGGCGACCAGGCCGGTGCGCTCCGCGACCGTGACGAAGACATCCGGGTCGACCGGGCCGACGGCCGGATCGGTCCACCGGGCCAGCGCCTCGACCGCGACTGTGGCGCCGTCGGCGAAGCGCACGATCGGCTGGTAGAAGACCTCGAAGCCGGCCGCGGCAGGTGCACCCGTGAGCGCGCGGGCCAGCAGGTGCGGCAGGTCGGCGCGCGCGCCGCTGTCGGAGTGGCCGGCATACCGGGCCAGGTTTCCCTTGCCGCGCCGCTTGCTGACGTACATGGCGGCGTCGGCGCGGCGCAGCAGCGTGTCCGCCGACAGTGCGGGGTCGGCCGGCTCGGCCACCACCAGGCCGATGCTGGCGCCGACGCCGATGGTGCGGCCGTCGATGACGAACGGGTCGCGCAGCGTGGCCAGGATGCGATGGCCGATCGGCTCGGCTTCGGCGGGATGGTGCTCGAGCAGCACGGCGAACTCGTCGCCGCCGAGCCGGGCGACCAGGCCGGCGGCGGGCACGCAGCGACGCAGCCGGTCGCCGATCGCCCGCAACAGCCGGTCGCCTATCGCGTGACCGAAGCTGTCGTTGATGAGCTTGAAGTCGTCGAGGTCCGCGAAGAGCAATGCGATCGGCCGGCCGCCGTACCGGTGGCCGTCCAGCGCGAGGACCAGACGCTCGTGGAACAGCGCCCGGTTGGCCAGGCCGGTGAGCGGATCGTGGTACGCCTGGTGATGTAAGCGCCGCTGCCCCTCGGACACCCGGGCCAGCAGCACGGTGTTGTCGACGATCGTGAACATCTGCCGTGCCACGACCAGCCCGAGCCCGAGCCACCCCAGATACGCCTCGTACGGCGTCAACTGCCCGCCGGTCCCGGTGCGCACCGCGATGATCACGCCGGTGGCGACGACCGGTACGTACGGCAGCAGCAGGTGCACCCATTCCGGCTCGGCCCGGACCGTTCCCGGCTCGTGGGCGCGGCCGGGCGGATTCAGCGCGGCGAACGCGATCAACAGCGGACCGAGCAAGTACCCGGCCGACTCCAGCGGCGACATCACGCCGTCCGCGAGGCGCAGCATGCGTAACGTGTCGGATACCCCGAGCGCGACCAGGCCCAGCCCCAGCAGCCGGAGCGGCACCCGCCCGGGCCGTGACGCCGGACGCGTCGTCAGCAGCAGCGCCACCATGGTCGCGAGGGTCAGATCCGCGATCACGTAACCAGCGGCGACGCCGATGACGAGGGCACTCTCCCCCGCTTGCCGGAACACCCGGCCGGGCACCACGGACCAGGCCAGCGCGAGCAGCGACCCCGTGATCAGCACGCTGTCGATCACCAGCACGATCCGGTCCCGGTGGCTGGAAGTGGGTGCCGGTCGGGGCAGCGCGCCGGTCGCGGCGAGCAGCGCCAGCAGCACGCCGAGCGGCAGGGCCAGGAAGCCGACGTCGGCGACCGACGCGCCGGGCGGCCGCCCCGCGTCCGCCACATCCTGAACGAGCCACCACAGGCGGATCAGCGTCCAGCCGGTAAGCCCGATCAGTAGCGGCCCCAGCCACCAGCGGGCGGCGCGGCCACGTCCGGGCGCGACGCAGATCGCGACGGCCACCACTCCGGCGGCGAGCTGGGCCGCGTCGTGGTACAGGCGCTGGCCGATGCCGGCCGGCACCGCTAGTTCGCCGACCGCCACGACGGCGGCGACGAGGGCGAGCGTGACCGGCAGCCGCACCGTGAGGAGCCGTGCCGTCGTCATCACCACCCGCCGCCGAGCCGCGGCTCGCCTCCCGCGACCGGAGTAAGGTACCGCAGCCTGCCGCCCAGGCCGAAAATCCGCATGCCCTACTGGCCCGTAACCTCAGTCGTCGTTCACCAGATCGGCGACGATCACCGTGATGTTGTCGGGCCCGCCGCCCTGCAAAGCAAGCTCGAGGAGCCGCTCCGCGCACGCCTTGGGATCCGGCTGGGCGAGCATCTCCGCCTGGATGGCCTCTGCGGGCACGACTGTGGTGAGCCCGTCGCTGCACAGCAGCCAGCGATCGCCGGGCTCGGGCTCGACGATGACGTACGACGGGCTGACCGGCTCGCCCTGCAGCGCCTGCGTGACCACCGCGCGCCGCGGGTGGCTGCCCGCCTCCTCGGGACGGATCAGCCCCTGGTCCACCAGCATCTGCACGTACGTGTCGTCCTTGGTGAGCTGGTTCAGCCGTCCGTCGCGCAGCAGGTACGCGCGGGAGTCGCCGACATGGGCCAGCGCGGCCCGATCGCCCGAGAAGATCACCGCGGTCAGTGTCGTGCCCATGCCCTGCAGCGCGGTGTCGCCGGCCACCGTCTCGGCGATCCGGCCATTTGCCACCTCAAGCGCCTTGTGCAGCGCAGCCATCTGGTGCTCGTTGTCGATGGCCACGTCCAGCGATGTCATGGCGTCGACCGCGAGGCGGCTGGCGACGTCGCCGGCCGCCATGCCCCCCATGCCGTCGGCGACGACGAGAAGCCGTTCACCGGCGTAGAAGGCGTCCTGATTGTTGCTGCGGACGTGTCCCTGGTCGGTGACGGCCGCCCACCGCAGGTGCAAGGTCATGGCGTGCAGCCTGCCAGGTCACGTCCAAGCTGTCTGCAGGTGGTGGGCGGCGCGCCGCAAGAAACGGCACCGGAAACCCGGTCAACCCGGGTTCAACGGGCGGCCCAGGCAGCGCGGGTCGACGTCGGTGACCCGCCGGGTGGGTGCGACCCACTGCAGCGCGGACTCGCCCACGGCCCACCCGCGGACCACCACCACGCTGTCGGGCGGCCGTACCGGCTCCGGGCAGAGGGTCTTGGACCGTACCTGGCTGTTCGGCAGGAACGTGACCTGTCCGTCGCGCTCCAGCACCGTGGTGGCCGTGTCGTCGACCGTGATGAGCTGGCCGCGCACCACCTGCGGCCGTCCGGCGCCGGACGCGACCTCGACCGCGCTGTTCGGCAACACCGGTGCGCGCAGGAAGACGATGCCGACCACGAACGGTGCGACCACCGCTGCCACGACGGCCGGCCAATGCGTCGCCAGCCGCGCCGCCCAGGGCGGCACCGGTCCGGTCAGCAGCGGCCCGAGGATCGGCGGCACGACGAGCAGCAACGCCGTAGTGATCTCGCCGGCGGAGACGGCCGCGACGATGCCCGGCCACATCCAGAGCAGGATCAGCAGGCCGAGGGCGATCGGGACGCCGAGCGTGACGACGACCAGTACCGCCTCCTGGCCGCGCCGGCGGCGGTGCACCGCGGTCAGCCCGATGATCGCCACCACCAGCATGAGGAGCGTCGGCAGCAAACGCAGCTGCCAGGTGAAGCCGGCCAGGACCGCGGCGAGCGCGACCACCCAGTCCGGCATCCGCAGCGCGGTGACCGCGAGCAGCGAGCGGGTGGCGTCGGCCGGGCTGGGCGCGCTGACCAGCAGCACCCCGCCGAGCGTACGCAGAACGAGGATGACCGCCGGCACGGTCCAGATCAGCGTGATGAACAGCGCGCTGATCATGCCGAGAGGGCTGATGTACTGCACCAGGAGCAGCATGGTGGGCAGGTCCTGGCGGCTCAGGTACCAGAGCCGCAGCACTAGCAACACCAGGGGGAACGCGGGCAGCACGGTCAGCAGCCAGTTCAGCTGGACCCGGCGGCGCCGCGCCGAGGTGGCGGCGACCGGGGCGGTCACTGGTAGCTCCGGTTTTGCCCGGGTTCTCCGCGCCGTCCGAAGGACCAGGCGCCGGTGGTGATGGCGCTCCCCTCCCATGGCAGCTGCCGCACGTCCGGCTTCGGCACGTCCGGCTGCTGGGCCACGGCGACCGGTGTGGGGCCGCTGGCCGGCGCCTCCACCTGGAGGCTCTTGTCGAACGCATCCTCCCAGCGGTGATCCTTCGGGTCCTTCAACGACCGGTACAGCGTCACGTTCACCAGGTCGCGCAGCGCGGTGTTCTCGCCGACGTTCACGCCCCACGCCTCGGTGGCGTCCAGGCCGAGGTCCCAGTGCGCGAGGCCCTGGGGATCGCCGGCCTTGTATCCGGCCAGGATCGCGGCGTCCGTGGTGACCGCGTCGACGCGGTGGTCGCGGATTTCGGAGAAGCACTCGCTGACCTTGTTGCGCCGGACCACGTTCGCGCCGGCCGCCTCGGGCGCGGTCTCGCTGGTCGAGGTCGACAGCGTGCAGACCCAGCGGCCGCGCAGATCATCCAAGGTGGACACCTTCGGATGGCCGGCCAGGGTGACCACCGACTGCTCGGTATACAGGTACGGCGCCGAGAACGTCACCCCGGTCATCGCTTCCCGCGCGGCGGTGATGCTGTAGCTGGCGATCACCATCTTCACGCCGATCCGGCCGCCCCCCGGGTCCGTGGCCTGCATGCGGGCCCGGTCCTCGCTCTCGATCGCGTAGAACCTCACCTCGCTGCGCCGGAATCCCAGATCCTCGGCGATCATGTAGGCGATGTCGATGTCGAAGCCGGACCAGATTCCGGTCTTCCTGTCGTGGAACGCCACCCCGGGCTGGTCGTCCTTGACCCCGATGGTCAGCTCGGACCAGCTGTCGACGCCGGCCCGCGAGCGCAGCTTGTCCACCGAGGGTGGCCCGGTGTGGAAGAGCCTGACGAACGTGATCGCGACGACGAGCACGAGGGCGACTCCGAGCGCCGCGAGCCGTACCGGCGCCAGCGTGACGAGGCTCGACGGCTCCTCGGCGGGCGGCGCCTCCGCGGGCGGAGGCGGGTCGGCACCTTCGGCCACCGCGTCCCACGCGGGATCGGCCGGTAACTCCCGCTTGTCCACCTCCACGGTCGCCCCGTCCCCGTTCGCGTCGGCCACTGCGGACACTCCGTTCACTCGCCAGCCGGAGCGACCAATGGTGCACCATCGATGCGCACGCCGGGGGCGCGGACCGTCACGGAACGGATTCGGTTGGGCTCAGCGGAACGCGACGATCACCGCCGACTCGGGCGGCAGTTCGATCCGGTCGTGCCGCGGGACCACGCCGGGCTCGGTGGCCAGCAAGACCTTGCTGGGTACGGCTCGCAGGCTGATCGTCTGCGGCACCGGGGCCAGGTTCGCGGCGACGGCGGTGTGGCCGCGCCGCATCAGCACGTACCGGTCGCCGTGCTCGACGTCGACCCTGTCGAGCCACGGATCCGACAGGTCGGCGCGGCGGCGGCGCAGCGCGATCAGCCGCTTGTAGAGGTCGAGGATCTCGGCGTGCCCCGGCTTGTGCACCTCGGTCCAGTCCAGTTTGGAGCGCTCGAACGTGGCCGGGTCCTGCGGGTCCGGCACGTCGGTCTGCGCCCACCCGTGCGAACCGAACTCGCGGCGCCGCCCGGTACGCACCGCGTCGGCCAGGTCGGGCTCAGGGTGGCTGGTGAAGAACTGCCACGGGGTGGTCGCGGCCCACTCCTCCCCCATGAACAGCATCGGGGTGAACGCGGAGGTCAGCAGCAACGTCGCGCCGACTTTGAGCAGGCCGGGCGACAGCAGGGCGGAGAGCCGGTCGCCGAGCGCCCGGTTGCCGATCTGGTCGTGGTTCTGCAGGTACGCGACGAACCGGTGGCCGGGCATGGTGTGCCGGTCGATCGGGCGCCCGTGGTGGCGCTGGCGGAAGCTGGACCACGTCCCGGCGTGGAAGAACGCCTCCTCGAGCACGGTCGCGAGGCCGTCCAGCGAGCCGAAGTCGCCGTAGTAGCCCTGCCGCTCGCCGGTGAGCAGGGCGTGCAGGGCGTGGTGCACGTCGTCGTCCCACTGCGCCTGCAGCCCGTACCCGCCGGCCTCGCGCGGGGTGATCAGCTTGGGATCGTTGAGATCCGACTCGGCGATCAGCGACAGCGGCCGGCCCAGGTGCGTCGACAGGCTCTCCACCTCGACGGCCATCTGCTCGAGGAGGTTGACGGCGTTGGCGTCGACGAACGCGTGCACAGCGTCCAGGCGCAGCCCGTCGACGTGGTAGTCGCGGAGCCAGCTCAGCGCGCTGTCGATGATATAGCGGCGTACCTCGTCGGACAGCGGCCCGTCGAGGTTGATCGCGCTGCCCCAGGGGTTGTTGCCCGATGCGCTGAGGTAGGGCGCGAACATCGGTGCGTACGCGCCGGACGGGCCGAAGTGGTTGTAAACGACGTCCAGCACCACGCCGAGACCCTTACGGTGGGCGGCGTCGACGAGGCGCTTCAGGCCGTCCGGCCCCCCGTACGCCTCGTGCGGGGCGTACCACCCGGCGCCGTCGTAGCCCCAGCCGTGCTCGCCGTTGAACGCGTTGACGGGTAGCAGTTCCACCAGGTCGACGCCGAGGTCGACGAGGTGGTCCAGACGCTCGATGGCGGCGTCGAAGGTGCCCACGGTCGTGTACGTACCGACATGCATCTCGTAGAGGACGGAGCCCGGCAGCTGCCGGCCGGTCCAGGCGCCGTCCGACCATGGAAAGGCTGAGTGGTCGTACACCCGACTGGAGCCGTGCACGCCCTCGGGTTGCCACCTCGAACGCGGGTCTGGTAGCGGGGTGTCGTGATCCGGCAACAGAAAGGAGTAATCGATGCCGGGTCCGGCCTCCGGCACGTCGCGGCGCCACCAGCCATCCTCGCCGCGTTCCATGTCCCGATCCTGACCGCCGATGCGCAGCTTGACGGTCTTCCCAGGAGCCCACACCTCGAAGACCGTCATTACTCTTTGACCAGCAACGCGACGGGGTAGCTGTGCAGCACGTCGGCGACCGCGAGGCGGCTCCCGCCATAGCTGGAATTCGTGAAGACCTCGGTCCAGCTGTGGCTGTCAAGGGACAGCGTGGTGTCGAACCAGCCTCCGTGGCGTGACAATCCGACGGGTAGCCGGGTCGCGACCGCGACCACACCGCCGCGGTCGAAGGCCAGCACGTGGTCGGCCACCATGCCGTCTGCGAACACCGGCCGGTACTCGGTGAACAGCTCGGGCCGGCGCCGGCGCAGCCGCAGCGTCCGGCTGGTCACCAGCAGCTTCGCGGCTCCGCTGTGGTCGATCGGCGGCTGCCAGCCCTCGTCGATGCGGCCGAGCAGCTCCCGCCGTACGCCGAAGTCGACCGGCCGCCGGTTATCCGGGTCGACCAGCGAGTAGTCCCAGAGCTCGGTCCCCTGGTAGGTGTCGGGCACGCCCGGCATGGTGAGCTGCACCAGCTTCTGGCCCAGGGAGTTGGACCAGCCAGGCGGCGTGATCGACGCGGCGAAGTCGGCGACCTCGCGGTGCAGCGCCGGGTCGTCGTAGACGCGGTCGACCATCGCGCGCAGCGCGGACTCGAAGCGTTCGTTCGGGTGCTGCCACGTGGTCGCGACCCCGGCCTCCCGGGCCGCCTTCAGCGCGTACGCCTGCAGCCGCTCTCGCGAGATCGGCCACGCGCCCACCGCGGCCTGCCAGATCAGGTGGGCGAGCGACGGGTCGGGCAGCGGCGCGATGCGTACCCACCGGCGGACCACCTCGGTCCAGTCCCCTGGCAGCTCGGACAGCACCGCGAGCCGGGCCCGCACGTCCTCGCTGCGCTTGGTGTCGTGGGTGGACAGCGTGGTCATGCCGGCCGGCCATCGGCGTTGCCGCTCGGCCGCGGCCTCGTGGAACTCGTCCGGGGACACCCCGAACTTGGACGGGTCGTTGCCGACCTCGTTGCGGGCCGTGAACCGCGTCCACCGGTAGAACGCGGTGTCCTCGACGCCCTTGGCCATGACCGCGCCCGTGTACTGCTGGAACCGGACGGCCAGCTCGTCGGACGCGTTGCGCAGCCGGCCGGTGAGCTGGTCCAGCGCGGGGATGAGCGCTGGCCGCCGGCGGCCGGCCTCGGCGCGGGCCCTGGCCAGATGGCGCGACCCGAACGGCAGGTAGGAGCGGTAGACCGGAAAGCATGCGGCCAGCTCGGCCAGTGCGCGCGGTGCCGCGTCGACCTCCGGTATCAGCCGGGACAGACGGGCTAGCTCGGCGTCGAGCAGCGTGGTGGCGACGTGGCACTTGGTCTGGTGGACCAGGTCCTGCCAGGACGTCTCGCCGCCGGTGAGGTGGTGGTCGAGCGTGTCGAAGAACGCCTCGGTGGTCGGGTCCACGAAGACGCCGCAGATCTCCGCCAGCGCGTCGTAGCCGGTGGTGCCCGCGACGGGCCAGGGCGGCAGGTCCTCCTCCGGCTCGAGGATCTTCTCGACCACCAGCCAGGCGTCCCGGGCGGCGTCGTGCAGCCGGCGCATGTACTCGCCCGGGTCACGCAGCCCGTCCGGGTGGTCGACGCGGATGCCCTGCACGCTGCCCTCGCGGTACCACCGCAAGATCTCGGCGTGGGTGGCCTCGAAGACCTCGGGGTCCTCGACGCGCAACCCGGCCAGGTCGACGATCGCGAAGAAGCGGCGGTAGTTCAGCTCGGCGTCGCCGCGGGTCCAGTTGACCAGCTCGTAGTGCTGCCGGTCGTGCACCTCCTGCGGCGTCCCGCCGCCGGTGCCCTCGGCGATCGGGTAACGCTTGTCGAAGTAGTGCAGCTCGTCGCCGGAGACGGTCAGCTTGTCCAGCGCGTCCGGCTCGTCGGCCAGGACCGGGATGAGCAGCCGGCCGCGCGACCAGTCGATGTCGAACCAGTCCGCGAACGGCGAGTCCCGGCCGCGCTTCAGGACGTCCCACCACGCCGGGTTGGCGGCCGGGACGGCGACCCCGGCGTGGTTGGGCACGATGTCGACGACCAGGCCCAGCCCGGCCGCGCGAAGCGCGGCGCTCAGCTCGCGCCGGCCGTCCTCGCCGCCGATCTCGGGATTGACGCGGCTATGGTCCACGACGTCGTAGCCGTGCTCCGAGCCGGGCGTCGCGGCCAGCAAGGGGGCGGTGTAGAGGTGGCTGACGCCCAGGTCGGCCAGGTAGTCGGCGAGCTCGGCAGTGGACTTGAGGGGGAACTCGGGACGAACCTGCACGCGGTACGTGGCGGTCGGGGGCGTCACGGGCATTTAGACCGTCCTGTCCAGCACGATGAGTGAGCGATCAGGCACGAGGATCTTCGAGCCGGCCTCGACGAACACCGGGCGGTCCTGCGACGGGTCGGCGGTTTCGATGACAATCTCCCACTTCTCCCCGTATTCGGCCGGGGGCGTGGCGAACTCGATGGGCGCGTCGTGCGCGTTGAAGCACAGCAGGAACGAGCTGTCCACGTGGCGCTGGCCGTACTGCCCCCGCTCCCGGATGCCCTCGCCGTTGACGAACAGCGCCACCGCGCGGCCGAAGTCGTTGCCCCAGTCATCGCCGGTCATCTCCCTGCCGTCCGGCGTGAACCAGGCGAGGTCCTGCAGCGGATCGCCACCGCCGCGCGCGGTGACCGGCAGACCCGTGAAGAAGCGGCGCCGCTGGAACACCTGATGGCGGTGCCGGAACGCGGTGAGCTTGCGGGCGAACTCCAACAGCGTCTCGTCCGCGTTCTCCCAGTCGATCCAGGCGATCTCGTTGTCCTGGCAGTACGCGTTGTTGTTGCCGTGCTGGGTACGGCCCAGCTCGTCACCGTGCCCGATCATCGGCACGCCCTGGCTGAGTATCAGCGTGGCGAGGAAGTTGCGTCGCTGCCGGGCACGCAGTGCGAGTACGGCCGGGTCGTCGGTCGGGCCCTCGACGCCGCAGTTCCAGGACCGGTTGTGGCTCTCGCCGTCGCGGTTCTCCTCGCCGTTGGCCTCGTTGTGCTTGTCGTTGTACGACACCAGATCGGTCAGCGTGAATCCGTCGTGCGCGGTGACGAAGTTGATCGAGTGGAACGGCTTGCGGCCGTCGTCCTGGTACAAGTCGGCCGATCCGGTGATGCGGCTGGCGAACTCGGCCAGCGTGGCCGGCTCGCCGCGCCAGAAGTCACGGACGGTGTCGCGGTACTTGCCGTTCCATTCCGTCCAGTTCGGCGGGAAGTTGCCGACCTGGTAGCCGCCCGGGCCGACGTCCCACGGCTCGGCGATCAGCTTCACCTGGCCCACCACGGGGTCCTGCTGGACCACCTCGAAGAACGTGGAGAGCCGGTCGACGTCGTAGAACTCCCGGGCCAGCGTCGAGGCGAGGTCGAAGCGGAAGCCGTCGACGTGCATCTCGGTCACCCAGTACCGCAGCGAGTCCATGATCAGCTGGAGGCTCTGCGGGCTTCGCACGTTGAGGCTGTTACCCGTACCGGTGTAGTCCATGTAGAAGTTGGGCTGATCGTCCACTAACCGGTAGTAGGTCCGGTTGTCGATGCCCTTGAGGCTCATCGTCGGGCCGAGGTGGTTGCCTTCCGCGGTGTGGTTGTAGACCACGTCGAGGATGACCTCCATGCCCGCGGCGTGCAGGGCCTTGACCATGCCGCGGAACTCCTGGGTCTGCTGGCCGAGCGAGCCCATCGCCGAGTAGCCGTGGTACGGCGCGAAGAAGCCCAACGTGTTGTAGCCCCAGTAGTTGCGCAGCCCCAGGTCAACGAGCCGGTTGTCGTGCACGAACTGGTGCACCGGCATGAGCTCGACCGCGGTGACGCCGAGGCTCTTGAGGTGCTCGATGATCGCCGGGTGGCCGATCGCGGCGTACGTGCCGCGCATGTCCTGCGGCACGTCGGGGTGGCGCTCGGTGAGCCCCTTGACGTGGGCCTCGTAGATCACCGAGTGGTGGTACGGGATGTCCGGCCGCCGGTCGTTGCCCCAGTCGAAGTACGGGTTGACCACGACGCCCTTGGCCATATGCGGCCCCGAGTCGAGTTCGGACATCTCGTCAGGATTGTCGAAGTCGTACGCATATAGCGACGGGTGCCAGTCGATGTCGGAGTCGACCGCCCGCGCGTACGGGTCCAGCAACAGCTTGTGGGGGTTGCAGCGCAGGCCACGCGACGGCTCGTACGGGCCGTACACGCGGTAGCCGTAGCGCTGGCCCGGCTCGACACCCGGCAGGTAGGCGTGCCACACGAACGCGTCCTGCTCGTGCAGCTGGACCTTGCGTTCGTTGCCCGACGCGTCGAACAGGCACAGCTCGACGGCCTCGGCGACCTCGGAGAAGATCGCGAAGTTCGTCCCCGTGCCGTCGTACGTGGCGCCCAGTGGATACCGGTGACCAGGCCACACCTGCATTCGTGCTCCAACTCCTCGACCGTGACGCGGTCGGCCACCGCGGCGGGCGACTCTTTGCCCCACGATGGATCCGCCCAACCCTGGGCGGCGCGTCAGCGGTCATTCTCACCGATGGGCCCGGCTACGTCTGCGCGACTGTCCGGTTACCCGCAGAAACGTCCCGCGCTCGGAGATTCCGCGGGAGCCCGTATCAAGCATACCGGCGAGCCTGCCGATCACTTTCGGACCTGCCCGTGGCCCGGCTGTTACTTGGGCGACATCCTGGCGAGCTAGGAAGGATCGTTTCCGTTGCACCGGCCAGGTCGGAGGTGATCACAGTGCGCGCGCTCGTCCTCGGCGGTGGCGGCGTCACCGGCATCGCGTGGGAGTTGGGCCTGCTCACCGGGCTTCGCGACCTCGGCACCGACCTCGCCGGCGCCGACCTGGTCGTGGGCACGTCGGCGGGCGCGTACGTCGGCGCGCTGCTCGCGACCGGCACGGACCTGGACACCGCGGTCGCCGAGGCGCAGAAGATCGAGGTCGAGCTGTCGCCGCGGATCGACCCGGGGCTGCTGGCCCAGGGCTTCGCGCTGCTCACCGACCCGTCACTGACGCCGCGTGAGGTCCGCGCGCGGCTGGGCGGGCTGGCCCGGTCCGCGCCGGTCGGCGACGCCGCGGCGCACGTCGCCAGGTTCGCCGAGACGCTGCCGGTGCACGACTGGCCGGCCGCGCCGCGGCTGGTGGTGACCGCGGTCGACACCGACACGGGCGCGCTCGCGGCATGGGACTCAGACGCGCATGTGCCGCTCGCGGCGGCGGTCGCGGCCAGCTGTGCGCTGCCCGGCGTCTTCCCGCCGGTGCCCGTGCGGGACGGCTACTACATGGACGGCGGTGTGCGCTCCGTCACGAACACGGATCTCGCCGCGGGCGCCGACGCGGTCGTGGTGATCGCGCCGACGGCCGGGATGTTCCGCGCCTCGCCCGCGGAGGAGCTAGCGGCGCTCAACGTGCCGCGCGGCCTCGTCATCGAGCCGGACGACGCCGCCCGCGCCGCGATCGGGCCGAACATCCTCGACCCGCGGCGGCGCGGCCCGGCACTGTCCGCGGGCGCGGCGCAGGCCGCGACGGTGGCCGCGGCGGTCGCGAAGGTGTGGGCCTGAATCGACCTATTGGCCGCGCCGGGCGGCGTAGATGGCGAGATTCGTGTACGCCGCGGACATCAGCGGCGCCAGGACGCCGTTCTTCTCCGCGTACGCGACGAGGTCGCCGACGATCTCGTCCGCCTCGACGGGCAGGCCGCGGACCATGTCCCGGTACATCGAGGAGGTCATCGGGGCGGTGCTGACGATGCCGGCCTGCAGGAACGCCACGGCCCCCTCGCTCGGCGGGTGGCCGGCCGCCGTGGCGATCGCGACCGCCTCGCCGGCGATGCCCTCGGCGAACGCGGGGCCGCCCGGCGCGGCGTTGATGTCGCCCACCGAGGCCCGCATGAGCGTGGTGGCGGCGCCCAGGCTGGCCAGGAACACCCACTTCTCCCACATGTCCCGCACGATGGTGGCGGAGAGATCCGAGTCGAACTCGGCACCCGACAACGCCTCCGCGACGGCATCGGCCCGCGCGTCCGGCCCACCGCCGAGCGGCCCGTACGCGAGCCGCTCCAGGCCGGTGAGCTGCACGACGTCCCCGGCGTCATCGAGCGTCGCGAAGATCATGGCCAACCCGCCCCAGACCCGGTGGTCGCCGAACGCGGCCCGCAACGCGTCCATGTGCCGCATGCCGTTCAGCAGCGGCACGATGACGGTGTCCGGACCGACCGCGGGGGTGACGTCGGCGATCGCCTGCTCGAGCGCGTAGCCCTTCACCGCCAGCACGACCACGTCGTAGTGCCCGTCGATCGTGTCCGCGGTCACGGTGCGAACCGTCAACGCGGTCTCGCCCTCGGGGCTCTTGATCCGCAGCCCGCGCTCGGCCAGCGCGGCGGCACGAGCGGGCCGGACCAGGAACGTGACGTCCCGGCCGGCCTGGGCGAGGCGCCCGCCGAAGTACCCGCCGGTGGCACCGGCCCCCACGAAAAGTGTCCTCACGCGGCCGGCCCTCTATCCGAGAAGTTCGTCGACGAAGCACCAGCGCCATGTTTCGCCGGGCTCGTAGCTTTGCATGACCGGGTGGCCCTCATCCTCGTGGTGCTTCGACATGTGCCGGCGCGGCGACGAGTCACAGCAGGCCACGAGCCCGCAGTTGAGGCAGAGACGCAGGTGCACCCAGTCGCGGGCGCCGTCGGCGACGCAGGCGGGGCAGCCGTCGTCGTAGGGCGTCTGGGGCGCCGGTTCGCCGGCGTCCTTGAGGTGCTGGCAAGTCAATCGTCACTCCGCTTCAGCTGGGACTCTTCCAGGTCGAGGTCGCGCTGGGCGCGGAGCAGCACCTCTTCGGGGATCCGGCCCTCGTTGCGGGCGGTCTTGAAGACGTGGCGCTCCGCGGAAATCATCTCGCGCCGCAGCCGACCGTACGCCGCCGACGGCGTCTCCTGCTGCTGGCTGCCGAGCCGTTCCCAGGCCCGGTTGGCGCGGTTGTCGGCCAGTGCCCGCAACCGGTCGACCACCGAGGCCGGCGCGCCGTCCGCCTGCTCTTCGAGCCGCTGCAGGGCGGCCCGGCTCGCAGCGTACTGGACGCCGGCCTCGGCCAGCGCGTCCTGGGCGGTGGTGTCCTCCTTGACGCCGAGCCGCCGGGCCAGCGCGGGCAGCGTGGTGCCGTGGATGAGCAGTGTCAGTACGATCACCGCGAAGGCGACGAAGACGAACAGGTCGCGCGGGTATTGCGGGGCGCCGCCCTGGCCGGGGATGGGAAGCGTGAGGGCGGCGGCGAGCGTGACGACGCCGCGCATGCCGGCCCACGCGATGATCGTGGGCACTGCGGGCGGCGGCCGCTCCTCGCGGTTGCGGATCCGCGGGATGAGCCGGGCCAGATAAGTGGCCGGGTACATCCAGGCGAACCGGACCACCACCAGCGTCAGGAACACCAGCGCGGTGACCTGGACCGTGGTCGCCAGGTCGGTGCTGAGATTGCTCACCAGGTCCCGCAGTTGCAGGCCGACCAGCAGGAAGACGACGCCTTCGAGCAGGAACGTGAGGAGTCCCCATACCGCCTCCATCTGCAGCCGGGAAGTGGGCGACAGCAGGTACGGGATGCGAGGCCCGAGGTAGAGGCCGGCAACGACGACCGCGACCACGCTGGAGGTCTGCAGTTCCTCCGCGACGATCACCGCCGTGAACGGGGTGAGCAGCGAGACCGCGTCGTCCAGCAGGGGATCCTCGATCTTCCGGTGCAGCCAGGCCGCGCCGGACGCGGCCAGCACGCCGACCAGCAGGCCGCCGCCGGCCTTCAGTACGACCTGGCCGCCGATCTCCCAGAAACCGACGGCCGAGCCGAGCAGGGCTCCGACGGAGACCCGGACCAGCACCAGCGCGGTGGCGTCGTTGAGCAGGCTCTCGCCCTCGAGGATGGTGACGACCCGGCGCGGCAGGCCGATCCGGCGGGCGATAGCGGTGGCCGAGACCGCGTCGGGCGGCGCCACGATCGCGCCGAGCGCGACGCAGGCCGCGTACGGCACGGCGGGCATCAGCAGGTGCACGACGGTGCCGACGGCGAACGCGGTGACCACGACGAGACCCACCGCAAGCAGCAGGATGGGTCGCAACGCGCTCTTGAAGGCGGGGATGGACGTATGCAGCGCGGCCACGTAGAGCAGGGGCGGGAGGATGCCGATCAGGACCAGCTCGGGCTCGAGGTGCACCTCCGGAACACCCGGCACGAACGACAGCCCGAGCCCGCCGACCAGCAGCACGAGCGGCGCCACGAACCCGAGCCGGCGGGCGAGCGCGGCGCCGACCACGGAGATCGCGACCAGCACGACCGTCTCGACGATGCCCTCCATGCCCGGAAGCTTAAGGCCGTACCGCGGCGGGCGGGCGTGACGGCACCCACGCCGGCCGGGGGGTGCGCCGGGTGCGGGTACGCAACGAGAATGAGTCGCCCTACTCACGCCCGAGACATCCGCACCGGGAAGGCTCTGCCGCATGACATCGACCGTCTCCCGGGTGGGGATCACCGCGGTGGCCAGTTCCCTCCCCGAGCACGAGGTGACGACGGCCGACCTGCAGGACCGGGTCGCGTCGGCGAGTGGGCTCCCGCTGCCGTCCGGGATGTTCGCGCAGGCCACCGGCATCGACCGGCGGCGCATCGCGGCCGACGACGAGTACGCGTCGGACCTGGCGATCCGCGCGGCACGCCGGGTGCTCGCGGACGCCGATCTGGACGCGCTCGACGTCGACCTGCTGCTCTTCGCGTCCGCGACCCGGGACATGGTGGAGCCGGCCACGGCGCACGTGGTGCAGGCCGCGCTGGGCGGCCGCGCGCACGCGCTGGACGTGACGAACGCCTGCAACAGCTTCCTCAACGGCATCGACCTGGCCCGCTCGATGATCCTGGCCGGGCGGGTGCGCCGTGCGCTCGTGGTCACCGGCGAGACCCCGACCCGGTCCATGCGGCCCCGCCTTTCCGGCATGGCCCAGGCGCGGACGGCGTTCGCCGGGTTCACGTTCGGCGACGCGGGCGCGGCGGTGCTGGTCGAGCCGGTCGGCGCCGGCGGGATCGTGGACGTGGACGGCGAGACCCACTCCGAGCACTGGGGCGTGGGCGGCATCTTCGGCGGCGGGTCCCGGCATCCCCGCGGGGACGAGCATACGTACTTCACCGGCGACGGGCACAAGCTGCGCGGCGTCTTCGAGAAGATCGGTCTCGGCCTGATCGAGCGGGTGAACCACCGGCTCGGGCTGGGTTGGGACGATTACGCCCGGGTGCTGGTGCACCAGGTCACGCTGCCGTACGTGGAGCGGTTCGTGGAGATCACCGGGGTGCCGCCGGGCAAGCTCGACGTGACGGTGCCGGAGTTCGGCAACCTCGCGAGCGCCACGCTGGGCGTACAGCTGGCCCGGATCCGGCCCGGCCTGTCCGCCGGCGATCGCGTGCTGCTGGTCGGCCTGGGCGGCGGGGTGAGCCTGATGACCATGGTGTGGGAGGTATCGTGACGGGCGATCTCTGGGTGATCGTGCCCGCCTACAACGAGGCCGGACGGATCCACCAGACGCTGGACGCGCTGGCCGCGCAGGCCGACACCGACTTCGCGTTGCTGGTCGTCGACAACGGATCCACCGACGGCACCGCCGACATCGCCCGCCGGTTCACCGCTCCGTTCCCGGTGCACGTCGTGGTGGAGCGGGAGAAGGGCGTCGGGTGCGCCGTGGACACCGGCTTCCGGCACGCGATCGCCGCCGGGGCAACGCTACTGGCCCGCACGGACGCGGACTGCCTGCCGCGGCCCGGCTGGGTCGCGGCGGCCCGCGCCGGCCTGACCGCGGGCGCCGGGCTGGTATGCGGTCGCATCACCGCACGCCGTGACGAGCACGGCCTGGCGGGCCGTGCCGCATTCCGGGTGCTGGTCGCGGTGGCCACGGCCTTCGGGCGGCTGCGACCGGCCCATCGCGCCGGCGGTTACCTCGCGCCCTACCGGATGCACGCCGGGAACAACATGGCCATCACGGCCGAGCTCTACGCGGCCTGTGGCGGTATGCCGCGGCGTCCGTCGCCGACGGACCGGACGTTTCTCAACCGGGTACGCCGGACCACGGCCGCGATCGCGTACGACCGGTCGATGGTGGTGGAGAACTCGACGCGCCGGCTACGTGCCTACGGGGTGGTCGGCACCGCCAAGTGGTATCTGGACCGCGGCAGCGGCACGCTCACGGCGGATCCGCGCTGATGCTGGACGTTCTCCTCGCCAGCCTGCGCGACAACGACCACCGGCCGGCGGTCCTGGGCTCGCGGCGTACCGGCCGGAGCGTGGTACGGGCGACGCGTGGCGACCTGTCCCGGCTGGCCGGCGGGTACGCCGCGGCGTTGCACCGGCGCGGGCTGGCGGCCGGCGACACGATCGGGCTCGCCGTGCGGCCGGGGCCACGGTCGTTGGCGGTGCTGCTCGCCGCGTACCGTCTCGGTCTGCGGATCGCGGTGCTGGACCCGACCGCGGGCCCGGACGTGCTCCTTGCCCGGCTGGGTCTCGCCGCGCCCAAGCTGGTGCTGGCCGACGCGGCCGCGCAGGCCGTGGCCGGACGGGCCGCGCCGCTGGCCCGGCGCGTGCAGCTCGCGCTCCCTGACCTGTCCGCGCTGGCGCCCACCGTGACCGTTGGCCGGCGCCTGCCGGGCTGCGCGCCGGCGCTGTCGCCGTCGACCGCTCCGGTCCCGGCGCCGTACGACGGTGACGGCGACGCGGTGATCGTGTTCACGTCCGGGACGACGAGCCGGCCGCGCGCGGTCGTGCACACCCGGGCAAGCCTGTCCGCCGGGATGTGCGCGGTCCACGACCTGGTCCGGCCGGCGCCGGACGAACCGGTGCTGGGAGCCACGTTCTTCGTGCTGTTGCCGTCGCTGGCCAGCGGCGCGCCAGTCGCGCTGCCGGCGCGCCGGCCGCGGACGCTGGCCCGCCAGGTCGCCCGGCTCGCGCCGCAGGCGACCTACCTGACGCCGCCGCAACTGCGCGCCGCGCTGGCGGCCGGCGTGCCGTTCACCGGCCGGGTCTACAGCGGATCCGCACCGGTCAGCGCCGCCCTGCTGGCGTCGGTACGGGGTGCGGGTGCCCGGGAGGTGTGGGGTGTCTACGCGCTGACCGAGGTGTTCCCGGCCGCGGCGGTCGAGTCGGCCGCGAAGGCCGCGTACGCCGGTGCGGGCGATCTGGTCGGATCGCTCCTGCCCGGGGTATCCGCGCGGGTGGACGAGGACGGCCAGCTGCTGCTCTCGGGGCCGAACGCGGCCGACCGGTACCTGGGCGACAAGCCGCTGCGCTGGATCGCGACCGGCGACGTCGGCCGGGTCGACGGCCGTACGGTCGTGCTCGGCGGCCGTTGCAAGGACATGATCCTGCGCGGCGCCGAGAACATCTATCCCGGCCTGTACGAGCCCGCGCTGCACGTACCCGGCGTCGACCTCGCGGTGATCGTCGGCATCCCGGCCGGGGACGGGGACGAACGGGTGGTGGCCGTGGTGCAGCCCGCCGCGGGAGCCGACCCGCGGCTGGTGCGCGCGGCGTTGCGGGAGCCGCTGGCGAGGATGGGTTCGGCGCGTCCGGACGCGGTGGTGCTGGCGGACGTGCCGCTTGCCGGCCGCTCCCGCAAGCCGGATCGGGCGGCCGCGTCCCGGCTCGCTGCCCGGGCAACCGCATGACGGCGCCCGCCCGATGAGGGCGCGGTCCCGCGACCGGCGGGTCTATCTCGCCAGCCATCCCGTGTTGTTCGCCCTGCTCGCCGCGACGCGTCACCGGCACGCGCTACGACTCGGCGGCACGATCCTGGTGCACGGCCGCGAGGCGTTCGTAACGGCACTGACCCGGATCCCGCTCGATCGCACCGCCCACGGCACGACGGGCGGCGCCGCCGGCCGGCTGACCGGCACCGACATGCTGTTCGACCAGCAGGGCGACGCCCACCGCCGTACCCGCCGGGCGACCGCCGACGGCCTCGGGGCGACCGACACGGCCCGGCTCCGTCCGGTGTGGACCGAGGTCCTGCAACGCCGGCTCGCCCCGCTCGCCCGCGGTGGCGAGGTCGATCTCGTGGACGTGACCGCCGAGCTGGCGGGCAGTACCGCGGCCGCGCTCATCGGCCATCTTGCTGACGACCGACCGGCATGCCTCACCGTGGATCCGCTTGAGCTGGCCGCCGCGGCCCGGGCGGCCGGTGCCACGGCCGCCCGCGCGCACCTGCCGGGACTCGGGCGCCGCCGTGCGGACGTGGCGGCCGAGGCCGCGGCGGCACGCCTGACCGCGCTGATCGCGCCGGCCGGTGGCGCGCACGCCAGCCTCGCGACCATGCTGGCCGTCGCCGCGATCACCACCACGGTCGCTGCCCTGCCGCGCGCCGCGGCCTGGGCCGCCGACGACGACCTGTGGGGGTACGCCCTCAGCCACCCGGCCGCCCTCACCGACGAGCTGCTGCGGGTGACCGCCCCGACTCCCCTGCTGCCCCGCGTCGCGGCGGCCTCCGGCGATCTCGGCGCGTGCCCCGTGCGGGACCGGGATCGGCTGCTGCTCCTCGCCCGCCATGCGGTCGGCGCGCACCGGACCGGACCGGACGCCCTGCACCCGGCGCCGGCACAGGTCGCACAGCTGGTCTTCGGCGCCGGGCCGCACGCCTGCCCGGGTGCCCGGCTGGCCCGCGCGCAGATGACCGACCTGCTCGCGGCGCTCGCTCCGCACCGCCCGACGGTGGTCCGGGCCCGAGCAGACCGGCGGGCCGCGCTGCCGAGCTGGCGTTCCCTCGTGATCCGGGCCGCCGCGTGAGGATCGCGGTCACCGGGGCGAGCGGCTTCTGCGGCGGGGCCGTCGCGCGACTCGCGGCCGCCAGCGGCGCGGACGTCGTCTGCGTGGGCCGCCGTCCCGGACCCGCGGGCACGCATGTGCGGTGGGACGCCGCGCGCGAGACACCCGACCTCGCCGGCGCGGACGCGGTTCTGCACCTGGCCGCGGCGGTCGGCGATCCCGGTCCGGGGCGGGCCGCCGAGGAGGCGTTCCGGGCCGTGAACGTCGACGGTACGGCCCGGCTGCTGGACGCCGCGGGTGACCGGCCGGTGGTCTGGGTGAGCAGCGCCAGCGTCTACCGGCCCGGCCCGTACGCCGCGCCGATCCGCGAGGACCATCCGGCCGACGGCCAGCGCAGCGCGTACGGACGGACGAAGGCCCACGGGGAACGCCTCGCGCTCGCGGCGGGCGCGGTGGTGCTGCGGCCGCGGGCGGTGTACGGCGACGGGGACCGGCACCTACTCCCGCGGCTGCACCGGGTGGTACGCGGCGGCCGGGCGTGGCTGCCGGGTCCGGACGTGCCGCTCAGCTTGACCGCCGTGGAGAACCTCGCGGACGCGTGCCTCGCCGCCCTCGGGTGGCCGCCGGGTGCCTACAACGTCGCGGATGTCGAGCCGTACCGCCGGGACGCCGTCGTGGCGGCCGTGCTGGGCGTGCCGGTCCGGCACCTGCCCATCGCGCTGACCAGGCCGCTCACCACAGCCGCACGGGCGGCCGCGGCGCTCGGGGGTGCGCCGGTGCTGACCCGTTACGCGGTCGACCAGCTCACCGACGGCATGGTCCTGGACACGAGCCGCGCTCGAGACCAGGGCTGGCTTCCCCGGCGGACGCTCGCCGACTACCTCGCTCGAGTTGTGTAGACGACGCCCGAAAGGCCGGTGATCGGCGCGTTCACCCGGCCGCACGGCGGACATCATTCACCTGGCCCCACGGCGGACGTCAGGCGTCGCTGGCGCGGTACAGCATCCGGGCCCGGCGGGCGAGTTCCTTGGTCGCGGCCGCGTTGACCCAGCTACCGAGCACCATGCCGACACCCGGCACCATCTTCGCGAACATGCGCTGGGCGGCGTGGACGCCGGCCATCTGGGCGAGCTTCCCGCCGAGCTTCAGGATCACGCCGCTCAGCGGCTGCCCGCCCGCGGGGGCGAAGAGCCGGCTCGCCCGCTCCCGGCCGGCGGCGACACCGAGCGCGATCCGGGCCGTCTCGGCCGCCTTGTGCACCCGCTGCAGCACCAGCAGATCGGTGGCGCGATCCTGGCTGGTCGGGTCGAGACCGTACGCGGCGGCGATGTGCAGGGCCATCCGCGACTGCGTCCACGCCAGCACGCCCACGTCGACGATCGCGCCGGGGAGCCCGGTCGCGCCGGCGACCGCGCCAGAGAGGCGGCCGAGGTTGACGAAGCGCCTGACGGCCAGCTCGGCCAGCCCGTCGGCGGTGATCCCGGGCCGCTCGTCACGGATCCGCTCGGCCCAGCGCTGGGCCTCCGGGCCGAGCAGGCGAACCGCTTCGAGCGCGAGGTGCTCCGGCGCGTACTGCGGGTCGGCCTTCATCCGCGCCCACAGCGAGCCGGGCGGAACGCTGACATCCTCCCCATCGGAGGAGCCGGAACGGGACGAGGGATCAGGTACCGGCACGGACAACGCGGGATCGCTCACCAGACCACTCCGGGGGATGAAGGAAGGGATCTGCCCGCCATTGTGCCGTGCGGATGCACGTGCACGGAAACTCTGTGCCCGCATCGACCGGTGACCAGGGTCGTTCCGCTCAGCCGGCGCCGGCTCGTGAGCCCACCACCGGGCTGCGACGCTCGACGAGTAGCACGTCGCGCCACCGGCCGTGGTGCCGACCGACCCGCTCGCGGGTGCCGATCACCCGGAAACCGGCCCGAGCATGGAGCGCGAGGCTGGCACGGTTCTCCGGGAAAATGCCGGACTGGATGGTCCAGATGCCGGCCGCCTCGGTGGAGGCGATCAGCCGTTGCAGCAACGCCAGACCCACGCCGCGGCCGCGTGCCGCGGCGTCGACGTAGACGCTGTGCTCCACGACGCCCGCGTACACAGGCCGGGGGGAGACACGCGTGACCGCGACCCAGCCGAGGATCGTCTGGCCGTCCACCGCCACCCAGCGATGCTCCGGCATCCGGCCGGCGTCGAACGTCGCCCAATCTGGCGCCGAAATCTCGAAGCTCGCATCGCCGCCATCCAGTGCATCCTGGTAGATGGCAAGGACGGCATCCGCATCGCCGGGGACCATGACGCGTAGGGAAAGATCGGACACCCGGCGATCCTGTCACTGGAATGAACGCCGGTGCTCGATTGTTGGCACCACAAGTTGCTTTTGAGGAGGTCCGCAGCGTGCTCGACCCACACGGGCTCTACGAGTTGGCCGACGACCTGCCGGCCCTGGACAGCCCGGTGCTCATCCAGGCGCTCACCGGGTTCGTCGACGCGGGCAGCGCGATCCAGCTGTCTCGCGAACAGCTAATCGCGCAGCTGGACGGCCAGATCCTCGCGACCTTCGACCTGGACCAGTTGCTCGACTACCGGTCGCGCCGCCCTCCGATGATCTTCGTCGAGGACCATTGGGAGAGCTACGAGCAGCCAAGCCTTGCGCTACACCTGCTCCGCGACCAGCTCGGCACGCCGTTCCTGCTGCTCGCCGGCCCGGAGCCGGACCTGCAGTGGGAACGTTTCATCACCGCGGTCACCGGCCTCATCGAGCGCTTCGGCGTACGCCTGACGGTCGGTCTCAACGCCATCCCGATGGCCGTGCCGCACACCCGACCGGTGGGCGTGACCGCGCACGCCACCGACCAGCGGCTGCTCGGCGACCGCGAGTCCTGGTTGCAGCGGGTGCAGGTGCCGGCCAGCGTCGGCAACCTGCTCGAGTTCCGGCTCGGCCAGGATGGCCACGACGCCATGGGGTACGCGGCGCACGTCCCGCATTACCTGGCGCAGACGACTTTCCCGGCCGCTGCGGAACTGCTGCTCGACTCGGTGTCATCCAGTACCGGACTGGCGTTGCCGACCGGTGAACTGCGCGGCGCCGCCGAGATGGTCCGCGAGGAGGTCGACAAGCAGGTCGCCGAGGACGAGCAGGCCACCCGCCTGGTCGCCTCGCTGGAGCAGCAGTACGACGCGTTCCTGCGCGGCCGCCAGGGCAACCTGCTGGCCGACACGACCGGACCGCTGCCGACAGCCGAGGAACTCGGCGCGGAACTGGAGCGATTCCTGGCCGAGCGGTCCAAGGACAACGACAGCTAGGTGGCGATCCCGCACCCAGCGGCCGCTCGCCGTCCAGCGGGCCGGCGTCCGCTCTTCGAGGAGCCGGCCCGGACGGCCTCCGCGCTACAGCTTTAGCCGATCCAGCACGCTCTGGATCTGGGCGTCCCAGTACCCCCACTCGTGCGCGCCCGGGCCGAACTCGGCCTCGAGCGGGATGCCGTGAGCGGTGCACGCGGCGACGAACCGCTCGTTCTGGGCGACCAGGTGATCGTCGGTGCCGCAGCGCAGCATGAGCCGGGGCAGCCTGTTCTTGTCGGCGGTCGCGAGCAGGTGCAGCAGGTCCTCGTCGGTGTCCTTGACGACCCGGTCGGCGAAGACGCGCCTGGTCAGCGCCCGCATGTGTGGCCGAAGATCGTATTCCTGGACGTAGGCGGCGTCGAGCGCGCCAGACAGCGTGGCGGCCGCCGCGAAGCGCTCGGGCTGGCGGAGCGCCCACTTCATCGCGCCGTATCCGCCCATCGACAGGCCGGCCACGAAGGTGTCTTCGCGCCGGGTGGAGATCCGGAAGAAGCTCTCGGTGATCCGGGGCAGCTCCTCGGAGAGGAACGTCCAGAACTTCATGCCGTACGCCTCGTCGGCATAGAAGCTGCGGTGCACCTGCGGCATCACGACGGCCAGGCCGCGCTCGGCCGCGTACCGCTCGATGGACGTGTAACGGGTCCACGCCGTGTCGTCGTCAGTGAGGCCGTGCAGCAGGTAGAGCACCGGCGGCGGATCGTCCGACTGCTGCCCGTCCACGCCGATCTGGGCCGCGCCCGGCTGGGGCAGCAACACGGTCATCGAGGTGCCGAGTTCCAGCGCCTCGGAGAAGAAGTTGCAACGGATCAAGGCCATCGTGCCAGTGTCGACGATCGGTGTCCGGACGGCCACGCCGGGTTGGGAATCGTCGTACACTTCGATTAGAATGTGTGTACTAAAAGGGGCCGTGACCTGGTGATCTATTGGGTCGGACTACGAGGAGATCAAGTGACTGCGCCCATTTTGTCCAGCTCACCGCCCGCGCCCGCCGTCTCGCCCTACGCGACGATGCTCGGCTTCACCCGGTACGTCGCTCGCACCGGCCCGGCCAAGGCCACGTTCGTCGGCGGCCTGCGCCGCCAGCGCGAGCGCCGGTCCGGCTTCAACCCGCACGGTCCGCTGGTCAAGGCGCTCAAGGCCGACATCGCCTTCCGTACCGGCGGCAGCTACCTCGCCGGCGTCGCCGAACTCGTGAAGCCCCGTTGGAGGCCGCTCTACGAGTCGATCTGCCCCGGCGCCACGATCTATCTGCAGTCACTCGGCGACCCGTCCGCGGTCAGCCTGGCCCAGACCCGCGACGCCCTGGCCTCGGTGGGCCCGCTGGCGGTCAAGATCAACCCCCACTTCGGGCTGCGGTACGACGACGGCCGCCGCGAGGCGGTCCGGCTGCATTTCGACGAAGACCCGCCGACCCCCGAGGCGATCATGGCCACGCTGCACTTGATGGCCCGCCACATGGACCAGATCCTGCCGAACGCCGAGCCCGTCCTGGTCGACATCCGCCGCGGCACCGCCCACCGCATAGACCCGGCCGCAAAACCAGCCGACGTGGAAAGTTGGCTCACCGGCGAGGCGGCGGCCTTCACCGCCATGTGGACAGCCACAGCCGCCTAAGCGCCGAGGTTGTGGCGCACCGCTCCTGACCGAGGGCCTCCTCCCTGCGCCACCTCCTCCTTTCGGCGCTAACCCCCGGAGCGGCACATGCCTCTCCCGCGGCAGCCCTGAGTGCAGCACCGACTTGTCGTGGCAGCACCCCCAGCGGCAGCGCTATCCCCAGCCGTGACGGCACCCGGTCCCCCGCGCCCAGCTGCATGGCCGCGCCTTAGCGGGAGGGGCGATCGGATCACTCACAACCCCGGCCGGACGCCCTACGGCGCGAGCGTCGACACCCCAGCGGCTACGACCGGGACCGTGGGGAGTTTGGGCTCGGAGCTGACCCGAATTCCCCACAGTTCGTCCGACTCGCCGGCAGCCGGCGGCGGTGTGCCGCATCGGCAACCGGACCAGCAGCCAGGGCCCCACCGCAAGTGCAGGTCCGGCGAGCACCCCTCGGCCGGACTGCCTCCGACGGCGGGGGAAGCGTGCGGAACTCCGGCTGCGTATCGTGGGATCGCGATGAGCGAGACGACCAGCGTACGGCCGATCCGGACCTTCCATCCCCGGCGGGGCCGGATGAGCGCCCGGCATGCCGACGCCGTCGTCCAGCTGTGGCCGGCCTACGGTCTGACCGTGGTCGACGGCGACCGCACCCCTCTGGACCTCGGTGTCCTGTACGGGCGGGACGCGCCGAGGGTGCTGGAGATCGGTTTCGGGATGGGCGAGGCCACCGCCGCGATGGCGGCCGCCGATCCCGGGCGGGACTACCTGGCGGTCGAGGTGCATACGCCTGGCATCGGGAACCTGCTTGCACTCGTGCGCGCGCTCGGGCTGACAAACGTCCGGGTGGCGCACGGTGACGCGATGGAGCTCGTGCACCGGCTGGCGCCGGGGAGCCTGGACGCGGTGCATGTGTTCTTCCCCGACCCGTGGCCGAAGGCCCGGCACCGCAAGCGGCGCTTGATCCAGCCGGGGAACGTCAGGTTGCTGCGCGAGCGTCTGCGTCCGGGCGGCGTCTTGCACTGCGCCACCGACTGGCCGGACTATGCGGTCGCCATGGCGGGGGCGCTCGAGGCCGACCCGGGTCTGCGCGAGCGGCACGACGGGCCCGCGCATCGGCCTGTGACCAAGTTCGAGCGGCAGGGCGTCCGGGCCGGCCGGCCGATCGTCGACCTCGTGTTCGGCCGGGAATGACGCAATCTCCGTACATCTGATTTGTCGATCTTGGAGTTGTGGTGAGGAGCGGTCACCACAACTCCAAGATCGGGGGAGGCGTCAGCGGGGCTGGGGGTGGACGACTGCCGCGGCGCCGCCGCCGCGCCGGACCGGCTCCGCCGCGGCGATCATGCCGCCGTGGCGGGTCAACTCGATCGCCGTGGCCGCCCCGAGCTCCGCCGTGTAGGGCGTCTGGAACACGTGCCCCAGGGCCGTCAACGCCGGGCCGTACTGCGCCACGTAGGCCGGCTCCGCCTGTGTGCCGGCGGCCAGGTTGCGCTCGGATGCCCGCGCGGCGGCCACCGCCTCGGGCAGGGTCATGCCGAGGTCGATGCGGTTGAGCAGGATCTGCAGCACCGTCGTGATGATCGTCGCGCCGCCTGGCGAGCCGAGCGCGAGGTACGGCCGGCCGTGCATGAAGACGATCGTCGGCGACATCGAGCTGCGCGGTCGCTTGTTCGGCCCGGGCAGGTTCGGGTCCGGGGCCGTGCCCTGGGTCGGCGTGAAGTTGAAGTCCGTCATCTCGTTGTTGAGCAGGAAGCCGCGTCCGGGCACGACCATGGCGTTGCCGCCGGTCTGCTCGATCGTCAGCGTGTACTCGACCACGTTTCCCCACCTGTCCGCGACGGTCAGGTTTGTCGTGCTCTGCCCCTGCTCGGAGGGGGCGCCGGCGGTGGCGGTCTGGCAACCCGACGCGGTCAGCGGAGCCGGCGGCACCGGCTTGGTGAGCGTGTGCGCCGGATCGATCAGGCACGCCCGCGCGGCCGCGAAGCGATCGCTGAGCAGCGTCCTCAGGGTCGACTGCGGGGTGTACTGGCCGACATAACGGTTGCGGTCGGCGAACGCGAGCGCCGAGGCCTCGAGGTAGCGGTGCTCGGCCTGCACGACGGGCAGCGACGACAGCCTGCTCCGCTCCAGGATGTTGAGCGCCTCGCCCACGGCCGTGCCGCCGCTGGACGGGGTGGACATTCCGTAGACGTGGAGGCCGCGGTAGTCCGAACGGGTCGGCGCCGGGAAGTTGACCCGGTAGTTCGCGATGTCCTGCGCGGTCAGCGTGCCGGGCCGGATCGGGTACGGCCACGTGCCCGTCGGGTGGTCGGAACGCGGCGGGTGCTGGACCGTCTGGGCGATCTCCGCGCCGATCGGACCGCCGTAGAACACGCCGGTGCCGCGTCGCGCGATCAGCCGGTACGTGTCCGCAAGGTCGGGATTGCGCTGCGTCGACCCCACCGCGGGTGGCTGGCCGCCGGGCAGGTAGAGCTCTCGGGTCGCGTCGAACTGGCCGAACGCGGCGGCGTTGTCGGCGATCTGCTGGCGGAACGTGGCGTCTACCGGAAAGCCGCGGTCGGCCACTGCGGCGGCCGGGCGCAGCAGTGCGCCCAGTGACCGGGTGCCCCACTTCGACGCGGCGGCCTGCCAGGTGGCGAGCGTGCCGGGCGCGCCCACCGAGAGGCCACTGACCCGTGCCTCCTGGAAGTCGTACGGCAGACCGTCGGCCGGGTCGATGAAGTAATCGGTGGTCATGGTCGCCGGCCCGGCTTCGCGACCGTCGATCGTGTGCACCTTGGAGTGCTGGGCGTCGTAGAAGACGAAGAACCCGCCGCCGCCGATGCCGGCGGAGAACGGTTCGGTGACGCCGAGCGTCGCGGCAGCCGCCACAGCGGCGTCGACCGCGTTGCCGCCGCGGCGCAGCACCTCGACGCCGACGGCAGTGGCGGTCGGATCCACGGTGGCGACGGCGCCGCCGTACCCCACCGCTGTCGGCGTCCGGTCCGGCGTGGGCGGGGCAGCCAGGCTGGGAACCGGACTTACGAGCAAACCAAGCGCGGCCGCGGAGGCCAGCGCGATCGTGCGTCGGAACCGCATCGTTCCTCCGGGTGTCGAGAGAGCGTGGACGGTCCATCTCTGCCTACCGGGGTTCACCGGATGGCACAACCGGAGCGCGCGTGCAGACGCCGATCGGCCAGCCGAGGCCGGCCACGGTGGCATGCCTGGGCCAGCCGAGGCATGCCACCGTGGCCGGGAGCGCAGCGGCGAGGGGTGTCGGGCCGGCGCCGCCCTGTCGCCGCAGACCGCGGCGCGGAAGCTGGCACATCGCGTTCCCGCGAAGCCGTCTGGTACCGACATGGCACGGTGTAGGTCATGATTACCGCGAAGATCGGCCCGCGAGTCCGACTGGCCGTCGCGGCAGCCGGCGCCGCGCTGTTGACGGCGTGTTCGAGCGACGGCACCACCGCGACCCCGCCCATACCGGAACCGACCTCCGCGGTGGCCCCGGGCGCGTCGTCCGCCACCCCGGCGCCGGCGCCCCACGGAACCCCGGACCTCGCCGCGCCCGAGACCGTGGCGACCCGGATCCTGACGCCCTGGGGTCTCGCCTTCCTGCCTGACGGCAGCGCGCTGGTGGCCGAGCGGGACACCGGCAAGATCCTGCAGGTCCGGCCGGGCGGCGGCGAACCCAGGGAGGTGTACCGGGTGCCCGGCGTCGCCGCGGCCGGCGAGGGCGGGCTGCTCGGCCTCGCCGTCGCGCAGGACTTCGCCAGCACCGCGCTGGTGTACGCGTACTTCACCGCAGACTCGGACAACCGGATCGTCCGCTTCAAGCTGGGCGACGACGCGACACCGCAGGTGATCTTCGACGGTATCGACAAGGCTCGCGTCCACAACGGCGGCCGCATCGCGTTCGGGCCGGACGGCATGCTCTACGTCGGCACGGGCGACGCCACCAACCGCTCGGAGTCGCAGGACCCCGACGACCCCAACGGCAAGATCCTGCGGCTGACGCCGGACGGCAAGCCGGCGCCCGGCAACCCGCACCCGGGCTCGCCGGTCTGGACTCTGGGCCACCGCAACGTGCAGGGCCTCGCGTGGGACGCGGACGGCACCATGTACGGCATCGAGTTCGGCCAGGACCGTTTCGATGAGGTCAACGTCATCGAGCCGGGCAAGAACTACGGCTGGCCCGAGGTCGAAGGCAAGGGCGGCGGTGGCCGGTACACCGACCCGATCGTCACCTGGTCGACGGAAGAGGCGTCGCCGTCCGGGGCCGCGATCTCCGGACGCACCCTGTACGTCGCGGGGCTACGCGGGCAGCGCCTGTGGACCGTGCCGCTCGACGGCGGAAAGCCGACGGCCGAATTGAACGGCCGGTACGGGCGGCTACGAACCGTGGCCGTGGCCCCGGACGGCGCGTTGTGGCTCACCACGTCGAACACCGACGGCCGCGGCTACCCGAGGGAAGGCGACGACCGCATCCTGCGCTTCCCCGCCCGGTGATCTTCCGGCCGGAAGACGCCGAACTACCGGGAGTCGAGACATCTCGGCCGGAGCCGAAGATCCGAATGTCACGGGCGCGCATAAGAGGCATTCATGCGAGACGATGCCTGGGTCCATTCCGTCCTGCCGAGGGGACCGTTATGTCCTTTGCCGTACTCCGGGTCCTGCTCACGGCGCTCGTCGCCGTGGTGGCTTTGCCCGCACCCGCCCTGGCGGCTTCGCCGGCGCCGTTCGTGCGCGGCGGCGCGACAGTGCCGACCTATTCGTACGCGGATGCCATCCGCGAGAGCGTGTGGGTGCAGACGCCCACCGACGCCGACCAGGACGGCGTGCCGGACCGGGTCGCGGTCGACCTGGTCCGGCCGCGCGAGGCCGCGGCCGCCGGGATCAAGGTCCCAGTGATCATGGACGCCTCGCCGTACTACGCGTGTTGCGGTCGCGGCAACGAGAGCGAGCGCAAGCAGTACGACGCGAACGGCGTGATCGCCAAGGAGCCGCTGTTCTACGACAACTACTTCGTGCCGCGCGGGTACGCGTTCGCGGCCGTCGACCTCAGCGGCACCAACCGGTCGACCGGCTGCGAGGACGTCGGCGGACCGGCCGAGGTGGCCGGTGCCAAGGCCGCGATCGACTGGCTGAACGGCCGCGCGCCCGGCTTCACGGCCGACGGCACGCCGGTCTTCGCCGCGTCCTGGACCACCGGCAAGGTGGGCATGATCGGCAAGAGCTGGGACGGTTCGATCGCCAACGGCGTGGCCGCCACCGGCGTACCCGGTCTGGCCACCATCGTGCCGATCTCGGCCATCTCCAGCTGGTACGACTACATGCGCTTCAACGGCACGTTGCGGGCGTCCGGGTACCCGAACTTCCTGCAGTCGGTGGTCAGCGACCGGGTCGCCGAATGCGCCACGGTGACCGCATCGCTGGCGAACGACAGCGCCGACGACACCGGCGACTACAACGCGTTCTGGCGGGTCCGGGACTACCGGCCGTCCGCGTCGAACGTCCGGGCCAGCGTGTTCGTCGTGCACGGCGTCAACGACCTGAACGTGACGACGCCGCAGTTCGCGCGCTGGTGGGCGGAGCTCGCCGCGAACAATGTGCCGCGCAAGATCTGGCTGCACCAGACGGGACACGTCGACCCGTTCGACGTGCGCCGGCCGGAGTGGGTGGACGCCCTGCACCAATGGTTCGACTTCTGGCTGCAGGGCCTGCACAACGGCGCCGACCGCGGACCGAGAGCGGCCATCGAGACCGCGCCGGGCGTCTGGCGTACGCAAGCGGACTGGCCGGCCACCGGCACCCAGCCGGTCTCCGTCCGCCTCTCCCCCGGTGTCCTCGGCGGCCGCGGATCCCGCGCGGTCGTGTCCTACACCGACGAGACCCTGTCCGAATCGGCCGCCGTCGCGAACCCGTCGACGCAGGTGGCGGGCCGGCTGGCGTTCCTGTCCGGGCCGCTGACCGCGCCGCTCCGGGTGGCCGGCAGCCCGACGCTGCGCCTGCGGGTCAAGGTCAACCAGCCCACGACCCAGCTCACCGCCCGCTTGGTCGACTACGGTACGGCGTCCCGCGTCGACTACGACCACGGCGAAGGCGTACGCACGCTGACCACGGAGTCGTGCTGGGGCGCGTCCACGGATGCCGACGACGCCTGCTACTTCGACGTCGCCGAGAACGTGGCGACCACCGACCACGCGGTGGTGACCCGAGGCTGGCTGGACGCGGCCCACCACACGTCGCTCAGCGTCACGACGCCGCTGAGCCCGGACCGCTGGTACACCATGACCGTGCCGATCAGCGCGACCGACACCGTCCTGCCGGCCGGGCACGTACTGGGCCTGATCCTGACCCAGAGCGACCCGGAATTCGACAACGCCGAGGACCACGACGCCACGGTCCAGATCGACCTGGCGGGCAGTGCGCTGAACCTGCCGGTCACCGGGCGTGCGACGCTGCCGTCGATCACCACGGCGCCGACCGTGAGCACGGTTCCGGCGGGTGCGTCGGCCCGGTCGCCGGTGCTGCGGACACGGCAGCTGCCGTAGAGCTGGCGGGCGGGAGGGGCCTCGCGCGCCTCCCGCCCGGCCCCTGCTCGTCGGCGGCTCCGGCTCAGGCGAGCTTGCCGTCACGGGCGACCACCCGGCCGGCCTTGATGACCAGATCCCGTGGCGGCCGGGTCACGACCGCCTCCGCCGGGGTGCGTGCGTGCACGGCCAGCAGGTCGGCCACCGCACCCGGCTCCAGGCCGTACGACTTGATGCCGAGTGCCCGCGCGCCGCCATAGGTCGCCGCCGCCAAGGCCAGGGCGATGTCCTCGTCCTTCCGGAACGTGCTGCGGTACGCGACGTGCATGGCCCGCTCCAGCATGTCCCCGCTGCCGAACGGGCTCCACAGGTCGCGGATGCCGTCGTGGCCGCAGGCGACGTTCACCCCGGCGGCCAGCAGCTTCTTGATCGGGGGCACCGGAAAGTCGTACACCGCGGCGGTAATGATGCTGACTCCGGCCTCGGACAGCTGCTCCGCGAGGCGGTCCTGGGTAGCCTCGTCGGCCTGGCCCAAGCCGTACGCGTGGCTGACCGCGACCCGACCGGCCAGGCCCATCACCCTGCTCCGCTCGGCGATGAGCTCGAGTTCCCAGACGCCGAGCGACCCGCCGTCATGGAGGTGGATGTCGATCCCGGCGCCGTACCGGTCGGCCAGCCCGAACACCGTGTCGAGATGCCGGACCGGGTCGCGGTCGGCTCCGGCCGGGTCGATGCCGCCGATCACCTCGACGCCGTTCCGGAGGGCCTCCTCGAGCAGGTGCGCGGTGCTAGGGCTGGCCAGGATGCCGTATTGCGGGAACGCCACCTGCTCGACGGCGATCCGCCCGCCGAGGCGCTCCACCGCTGCGCGTACGGCCTCCACCCCGGCTAGGCCGTGATCGGTGACCACGTCGGTGTGCGTACGCACGTAGGTCGTGCCGGACACGACCATCCGCTCCAGCAGGGCCGTCACGTAAGCCACGTTCGGCAGGCCGAGCTCCGGACGGCGGCGGCGTTCCTCGGCGATCCGGTCCGCCAGCGAGGGCCCGGCCGAATGCGGCGTCCACGGCCCGCCGTAGAGGGTCTTGTCGAGGTGGCAATGGGCCTCGACAAGCCCGGGCAGGAGCAGGAGTCCGGTCACGTCGATCACCTCGGCACCATCCGGCACCGCGAGATCCGGACCGACCCGCTCGACGACGCCGCCGCCGATCAGTACGTCGGCCGCCCCGGCGAACCCCCAGCGGCGGCCGCCGCGTAGCAACAGAGCGGGCATCGCGTCCCTCCCTTGTCGACGAGGTGTGGCCGGCGCCTTGCCCCGGCGGGCCTGGACTCGCGGCGGGCGCCGTTGTCGTTATGGCGACGATGGGTTTCCATCTTGGTCGAGGGCGGCGCAGTTTGGTGTCCGCAGGCCCTGGACGAAGCGATCCAACAGCCCGATCTGCCGGTCCGGCGGGAAGCGGCCCGGATCGAACAGCGCCTGCACGACCAGCCCATGACAGAACGCCGCGGCCGACGAGGCGACATCGTCGGCGTTTCCGGGCGGCAATTCACCCCGCTCCTGTGCCGCCGCCGCGTGATCGCGCAGGCGGTCACGCCAGCGGACGTACCGGGCGGCCTGTTCCTCGCCCAGCGAGGTGTCACCCAGGGCCGCGTCCCAGGAGCTGACCCAGACGCGGTTCATCGCGTTGGACGTGCCGTCGAGCGGTAGCACGTCGAGCAGTGCCGCCCGCAGCGCCGGCAGCCCGGGCTCGGGCGGGGTCCGCATCTCGCGGCCCTGGGTGTGCTCCTCGGCGATGTCGAGCGCGTACCGCACCAGGGTCCGCTTGTCCGGGAAGTAGTGCGTGAGCAGGCCGGTCGTCGCGTTCAGCTCGGCGGCGACCGCGCGCAGGGTCAGACCACCGAAGCCATGCTCGGCCAGCACGCGCCACACCGCCCCGGAGATGTCGCGGCGGCGAAGG